>JAQICO010000051.1 GCA_027858495.1 Spirochaetaceae bacterium | reverse complement strand
CAGCTGTAAGGGAGAGGGAATATTTTATACCCTCAGAGCTGAAGAAGAAATTGCCAACTCCGCCTTTCCCGACGGCGCAATAATCGAATCCATATTCCCCGTGGTTTCAGACTTGGATGATCCAGAATATCTTGTGATTAGCGGCGTTTCTATTTGGTATAAAGATATATCCAGCGATTCAGCCTGGATTCAATTACCCAGACCCAGTGGCATAGATGATACATCAGGGGCATTAACCTCAGTGGTAGAACATTATGATGGAACGGGAAGCGCCATTTATGCGTCCTATTATGACTCGGACAGCAGTTCGAGTTCGATCTACTCCTATAAGTTACCTGATGAGGGTTGGATTTCCCGAGGGGTAAACCTGCCAGATTCCGGGAATTATTATCTATTTTCAGACCCCACAGACTACACAAATATCTATGTTAATCAACGCTTATATGGAGAAGAGAGTACAAATACAGACACCCAGCTGTATTATTTTAATACTAGTGGTAATCTGAACTTTTCTGCAGTCACTGCTATTGAATTAGATGCACCTGTAATTGATATGGCCTATGACGGTACGAGTTACTGGATGATCAGCAGCAATTTAAATATCTTCCAAGGAAATAAACTCTACCAAAGCAGCGGTAGTTTGGACAGCTTTACAGAGGTGGAATTCATAACAGCTGATAGTACTACCTTTGGAGAAGATGTTGCGTTAACCTCTCTGGGAATAATTGAAACAGAAGCTAGCGGAACCTTGCTCTTGGTTGGTGCTGATGATGAAGATAGCGGAGGCTTTTTATATTCCAGTACCGACCTGGGTACAATTTGGACCAGTGCAAAAATGAGTGGAGGCCAGATACCCTCCAGTTTCTGTGATCTGGATCCCACTAATGATTCTGGAATAGACGATCTAATATTTATGGGAAATCGAGATATCCTTTCGGATAACCGTTATGACGGTGCGGTATATTATGAAATAGATTATACAGATACCAGTGCCCTGAAAATTTCAGGTAATACCATCGCTGATCAATCGGTTTACGATTCTGCAGAACTACGTAATGAAATGATTTATTCGGCCTATAAATTGTATAACGATAATACAGATCTAACCCAGGGATATGTATTATATGTTGGTAGTACCGGTGGGCTTTGGGCCTTGAAATCCTCAAATCTTGAATGGAGTCTACAGTAATAGATATTCGGTCAGTAACCCTAGTTAAAAGGGTATAGAGAAAAATAAAAAAGCTGTCCAAGGGACAGCTTTTTTATTTCATAAAGGGAAGACTTTATTTACCTGAATAAATAAGTAATAAAATCCAATTTTAATTTTTCGGAAACTAGCTAATCATTAGGAATACAAGTACTAAAATAGCGACAGACTCTACAATACCTAGAGCCAGAATATAGTTTGCTGTTCCTTTACCTGTTTCAGACTGAGCGTCACAGGCACCTGCTGCAGCTTTTCCCTGCATCCATGCTGACATTCCGATTGCAAATCCGCCGAGTAAACCCATGCCAAAAATCTTCATATCAGAAGCCCCGGATCTTCCAGCAAGATTCTGCATCAATAGGAATCCGTAAATGGTCTGTGACAAGGGGAATCCTACAAAGGCAACCAACATCATACTGGCGACCTTACCATTCATTAAAGCTTTTTTCCAAGCACCTGCAGCACCCTGAGCCGCTGCTCCGGTTCCTAAAGCAGATCCCGCTGCAGCTAATCCTAAGGCAGCCGCCTGACCTATCATCCCTAAATCCATATCATTCTCCTTCGCTTTTTTTATTTAAGCACTATCTTCAATTCGAACCTTTAAAAGGTTCGTATTTAAAACCAGACCATTCCATACCCAATTGACCGGAATATTCCAGTATATTTAAACGTATGGCATGAACAAACACCGCCAATAAAGCCAATACAATATTTAATGTATGACCGGCCAGTAAAATTCCCACGGCTCCTACTTTAGAGAAACTTCCTTCCATCAAGGGGGCAGCCATCATATTGAAGGTTTGGGCAATTTTCAGAGAAGCCAAACCTACCGCAAACAATCGAATATAGGACATCATGTTTGCAAAGGAACCCACCACATCTAAAAACAAGGTAAATAGATTGGGGAAACTTTTCAGAACACCAATGAAAAAGTTCTGTCCTTTTTCCTGGTATCCAAAAAGGAAAATCAATGCGAGTCCAATTCCCATAATAGTAAAAATCACAGAATAGGCTACACTGGTGTCTCCCAATACCTGGTTAAGCACAAGATAATACATACCTACCACAACACCAAACCATCCCAGCTGAGCAAATCCCTTAAGTTGGGGCAATTCTCTGATAAACCTCTGAATACAGGCCAACCCCAGCTGTACAACTCCCAAGAAAAAGCTGATACGCATGATTGTGTCATTAACATCGGCTTCAGTACCTGAAAAAGCATCAATTCTAAAACGTGCCAGCAAAGGAATGTTCATGGCGTATGCCGAACCGAACCAGTTGCCGTTTAATGCGCCCCAAATGATGGTGGTTAAACTCAGCAGCATAAATAGAGCTAATCCCGTTCCCGGTTTTTTACCTGATACAATGGTCTTTATAAGGAAATACAACACAGCTATTAAAAATAACGAGCCGTATCCCGCATCTCCAATCAACATGGCTGCAAAAACCGTGAAGAAAGAAAGGAAAAAGAAACTAACGTCAAATTCTCTATAGCCAGGAGTAATTCCCAAAAGGTTTAATACGGGGGTTAATAAAGAGCTGACCTTGCCGAGCTTCAGTTTGGTGGGTACCGCATCTTCTTCATTGGGATCTTGAAGTAATAATCCCCATTTGTTTTCCTTGGCGGTATTTTGAAGATCCTCCAAAACATCCACAGGGACGTAACCCTGAAGGTATGCAAGTTTATCTTCTTCTTGATAACGAAGTTTAGCCTCTTCCCATTGAAGTTCCTGTTGAAGCTCTTCCAGCAGCCAGTATAACAATGAATCTCTGGCAGCCGCATCTTCCAATTCATCGGCAAGAGTTGTAAGGGACATTTCAATCTGTTCTTTCCGAGACAGAAGAGCATTGGGCCCCAATTCAGGCAGTTCAACCTCTTCCCAGGGTTCAAGGTCTTCGATTTTTTTATTTAATGCTAAAAGAGAAACGTAGCCCTTTTTTTCATTTAAAATAATCAGCCCTTCTTTATCTTCCCGAGCAATAAATTCCTTTTCAGAAACATGAAACAGCCTTAGATCAATACCTTTTTCTCTTAGATCCACCAAATCCTGAGGATTAATATTATCCCATTGTTCCAGAATTTCAATCTGCATATGGATATGATTCATTTCATCATCCAAGGCCTTACTTTGTTTTTCCATTTCTATTACAGAATTAAAAAGTTCTTCCGCTTCATCCCGATCAGTGGTTACGGCTTTATGTTCCGTCACCTGGGGCAAAACAGTCATGCACTGGTTTAATCTATTAATATTATTTTCTAAACGGCTATATTTATCGCTGCTAACATCACCGGAGGATCGTTCTAAATGTAAAACGCCCAATTCTTCCAGCTCTTTAAGAGCTAAATCTCTTTCCTTCTCCAGGGTTATAAGCGCCGCTTTTTTCATAGTAACTATCATATCAGGACACCTTTAACTTTCCTTTGGCAATTTTCCCTCGAACAACCGCAGCGGTCTGCTGATCTCCGAGATAAACCGCAATTTTTTTGATATTTGCGTTGGTGTCTGGTATTTTAATTTTCTCAAAGAGATTCACCCGTTGAGTAGTGGTTACCAGTTCTTTATGAAGTAATCGAACCTGCTCTTCCAAAACCCGATATTCTAAATCCAATAGCATGACCTTCTGCAGTTGTTCAACCGCTTTATCAACCCAGAGGGGTTTTTCAAAAAGGTCATAACTTACAGGATAAAAATCTGCTCCGTCGAACACAGGAATGGGAACACCAGCTATATTGCCCTGGTGGGTTCGGATAGATTTTACTTTGAGCAGCTGCCCATCCAGTCCTATATCCTCTCCAAACACGGCAATCCATTTCTGAAAATCCTCTTCCAGGTGGACCTGCCTGGCCCGAACTTCCTTTTCACGGATCTCCACCTTGCGGATCTCCATCTGCAGCTGCCGTTTTTTCAACATCAACGTTGGAAGATTGCGGGTGAACATCTTCTGAGCATCCGTCTGCTTTTTTTGCTCATTCTTAGTGAGCTTGATCTTAGCCATTATTAAGCCCTCTTTTTAGGCCAGAATTTCTCTATAAGCGAAGTCTTCAGTCCCGTTTCTTCGGGAAGAAAACAGTTACCCAATATTTGCCAGCCTCTATCTAGAGCCTGTTCAAGAGGGATGTTAACAGAAAGATCCATCATCTCATTCTCAAAGGACTCTCCGTATTTAATTAATTTTTCATCCCACGCGGACATTTGAAAACCCATGGACTGTTTTTCCAAAGATTCTTTATAAGATGCATAGAGCTTGATCATACCGTCCATCAATGATCGATGATCCTCTCTGGTTTTATCATTAACCTGCTGTTTGAGACGGGATAATGATCCAAAGGGCTCAATACGACCATTTTTTAGGTAATACTGTCCCTCGGTGATATACCCTGTATTATCAGGGATGGGATGAGTTACATCATCACCGGGCATGGTGGTTACACCAAGAATGGTTATGGAACCGGAGCCTTCTATATCCACAGCCTTTTCATAACGCGATGCCAACTGAGAGTAAAGGTCTCCTGGATATCCACGATTACTGGGAACCTGTTCCTGGGTGATAGCGATTTCTTTCATGGAGTCGGCAAAGTTAGTCATGTCGGTTAACAATACCAGTACCTTTTTACCATTCAAGGCAAATTTTTCCGCCACAGCTAAACTGAGATCGGGTACCATAAGACATTCCACCACGGGGTCGCTAGCAGTATGTACAAACATTATGGTTCTGCTCATAGCTCCACCCTCTTCCAAGGTGTCACGGAAATAGAGATAGTCGTCAAATTTCAATCCCATACCACCCAGTATAATAAGATCGACCTCGGCCTGCATGGCAAATCTAGCCAAAAGCTGATTGTATGGTTCACCGGATATGGAAAAAATGGGTAACTTCTGGCTTTCCACCAGGGTGTTAAATACATCGATCATGGGAATACCCGTCCGAATCATATTCCGTGGGATTATACGGCATGCCGGATTAAAAGAAGGCCCCCCAATGGTGATCATATTTTCAGTTAATTCAGGACCGTGGTCTCTTGGATCTCCAGAACCATTGAAGATTCTTCCCATTAGATTATCGCTAAAGGAAACCTTCATGGGGTGCCCTAGGAAGCGTAGTTCGTCTCCTGTAGAAACTCCACGGCCTCCGGCAAATACCTGAAGAGATACCAGTTCTTTATCGATCTTGATAACTTCAGCCAAAGACTTGCCGAAGGAAGTGCTCACTTCGGCCAACTCTCCATAAAGTATGCCGTCTGCCTTAACGGTGATCACCTTACCTGCGATGGATTCGATTTTGCTGTATACCTTGGTCATTTTTACTTTACCTCACTGGCCACGGTGTTTTCACCGGTCTTTTTTTCTTGCAGCTGAGAGCGAATCTCATTATCAAGTTTCTTGAATTCCTCGCACTGCCATTCGGCACTGTTGAAGTCCAGGAATTTTTGTCGTAGCTGGTTGAACCAGCTACGTGCTTCATCCTTGGTGTTAAAATCCAGAATTGCCGTCAGAATCTGTATCACCATTTCGAACACATAGGATTGTCTTTCCGGAGCCACTGCATGGTCAACGGGATCAAAGGAGTTCTGTTGAAAATATACATAATCCAGAAAGTCTCCCTTTAAAAAGATCAAATAATCCTGAAGGCTGGTTCCTTCTTCACCAACCACCTTCATCATGGCCTCAATTTCATAGGCCCTACGCAGCATTTCATAGGCATAGGTAGTCTTTTTGGGGTCTTGAATTCCAGGATATTTACTCCAGGATTCAATGGGATGAATGGCGGGATATTTACGGGCATCTGAACGCTCACGGGATAAACCATGGAAGGCTCCTACCACCTTAAGGGTAGCCTGGGTCACCGGTTCCTCAAAGTTACCACCGGCTGGAGAGACCGTACCGCCTATGGTTACCGATCCCTTTTCTCCATTGCGCAGTCTTACAATTCCTGCTCTTTCATAGAAGGAGGCGATGGTGGATTCCAGATAGGCGGGAAAGGCTTCTTCTCCGGGGATTTCTTCCAATCGCCCGGACATTTCACGCATGGCTTGGGCCCATCGGCTGGTGGAATCAGCCAGAAGAAGCACATCCAGTCCCATTTGCCGGTAATACTCCGCCAGAGTAACTGCGGTATAGTCA
>JAQICO010000048.1 GCA_027858495.1 Spirochaetaceae bacterium | reverse complement strand
TGTGCAGCAGTCGGCTATTCTATTGGGTGATATTCTGGATCAGAATATTTACGGTGTGGCCCGCCGGGTACTTCTGGTTTCTAAAACCGCAGAACTGATTGATGCGGTGGATGAAAGGGATTCTGCCACCCTGGCTAAATTGGCTCGAAACTCCTATCAATCGGAGGATTTTTTTGAGTCCATCGCTATATGTGATGTCCAGGGTAAGGTTTTGGAAAATTATCCCTACGAAAACCAGTTGGGAACAAGTCTGAGCGATGAGCCCTGGTTCGATGCCATTGTCTATGATAATGCATCTCAATATTTAGATCCTGTAGGGCGAATCTCCCAGGTCTCGGGGAATCCCTATTTTTCCATTTCCTCTCCTATCATTAATCATGGAGAACGAATTGGTTTTTTTATTGCCCAAGTGAATCTTCAGGGTTTTCATGAGATGTTTGTTCAGCCTCAGAAATATGGAGATATGGGATATGCCTATGTAATGGACGATAAAGGCACTATCCTAGCCCATAATACTCTGGCTTTAGCTGAGGTAAACCTTTATGAATATCAATTTACCAAGGATATGATAAATGCCCCTGAAAAGACCGGTTATGTACATTATGAATGGGAGGGCCGTATGAAATACGCCTTTTATTCAAAACTGGATTCGGTTCCTTGGATTGTGGCTGCCTCCATATACGATGACGATCTGCTCTTTCTCTCAATAACACTTCAAAGAAACATTATTATAATTTCAATAATTTCTCTGGCAATCATGGGGACCATATTATTGCTGGCTGTTATTTTCTTCGTTTCCCGACCGGTCAGCCTGATAAGCAACAGGGTTTCCTCGGGAGCAGAGAGTCTGGAATCGGCCTCCTATCAGATCTCTTCGTCCAGCCAGGAGCAGTCCAGTTTTGCTTCCCAGCTGGCCTCCAGCGTGGAAGAGATATCTTCCAGTATCGAGGAGCTTCAATCGGTGGTTGAATTGAATACTAAAAACATCAATCAAAGTGAACTTATGATGAAGGAAACCAACCAGGGCTCCAAGCAGGTCAGCGCCAAGATGGGGGAATTGAAGGATGCCCTGGGAGAGATCAACGAGAACAGCCGTCAGATTGTTAAGATAATTAAGGTCATTGAGGATATTGCCTTTCAGACCAATATTCTGGCCTTGAACGCCGCAGTTGAGGCTGCCCGGGCAGGAGATGCCGGCCGTGGATTTGCTGTGGTGGCCGATCAAGTTAAGGATCTTGCCCAAAAGAGCGCCAGTGCGGCAAACGAAACGGCTCAGTTGATCGACAAGGCCATTATTAGTGTGGCCAAGGGAGAAGAATTGGGAGAGAACGTATTGGCGGTTCAGCTGAAAGCCGGGGATATGACCCAGAAAGTGGCCACATTATTGGATGACGTTAACCGATCCAGTAAAGAACAGATGCGCGGTATCAATCAGATTACCCAGGCCATTGGTCAGACCAATCAGGGGGTTCAGCAGTCTGCCGCCAGTTCTGAAGAAACCGCTGCAGCCAGTGAAGAGCTTTTGAGCCAGGCCGAAGAGTTGAACTCCTTGGTGGATCAATTGAATCTTTTAGTTAAGGGAAAGATCGATCGAAATAATTCATCGGCCAATAAAGTTCGAAGATCGGTACAGCAGAGCAGGGAGTCAGGAACTGCTTCTGCCAGGTCAGACCACCAAGGGAATAGGTCCTCCTCCGATCAAGCCAGAATAATCTCTCCCCGTAAAGATGGTAAGGCTGGAGTGGAAGTGAAATCCGCCCAGGAAATGATTCCCTTTGATGAGGATGAAGAGGAGTTTCAGAACTTCTAGGAGCGTTTTATGGAAGAAAATAAATCTACTGAAAAGAGAAAATATCTGGTCTTTTCCATCGGCTCGGAGTTTTACGGAACACCTATCCAACGGGTAAAAGAGATTATTCGTTATGAGGAGCTGACTTCGGTTCATGATACTCAGGAATACATCCGGGGAGTTATTAATCTTAGGGGAAAGATTATTCCGGTGATGGATTTCCGCATGAAATTAGGGTTGCCCTATTTGGAATATCACGATAAGACAGTATTGGTGATTTTAGAAATTGACGGTAAGAGAGGTACCTATTATATGGCCTTAGCTGTGGATGCCGTTCACGAAGTCATTCAGATGTCCACCGAGGCCATGGATAAAATACCACAACTGGGGCTGAAGATGAAGCGGAATTATCTGAAGGGTATATTGAGATCGGAAGATCGAATGGTCATGGTATTGGATATTAACCGGATTGTAAGCTCCGATGAAATCATAAAAATCAAGGAAGCTGCCACCCCATGATAAAAGTATTGGTGGTGGACGATTCGGCTCTGGTTCGTCAGGTTCTGGAAAAAAGACTCAATGAGCAAGAGGGCATAGAGGTGGTGGGGACCGCTCCGGATCCCTATGTGGCCCGGGATAAAATAGCCCTATTGAAGCCCGATGTTCTTACTCTGGATATCGAAATGCCCAGGATGGATGGACTGAGTTTTCTAAAGAAATTGATGCTTCATTATCCCCTGCCGGTAATCATCATCAGTTCCGTCACCGCAGAAGACGGTCAAGCCGCATTGAAGGCCCTGGAGATCGGTGCCTTTGATGTGGTGAATAAGCCCGGCGGTAGCATGAGCATCGATGAAGTTGTGGAGGATGGGGCTTTCAAGCTGCGAAGAGCCTATAAAGTTAGGAAAAGTTTTATTAGCCGACGGGGGCTCACCAGCCTTAACCGGGGTATAAAACAGGAGAAGACCCTTGAAAGCCTTTCAACCATAAAAACCACCGGTACCTACATTGCAATGGGAAGTTCCACCGGAGGGACGGTGGCCTTGGAGTATTTGCTCTCCCGCCTACCGGCCAATCTTCCTCCCATC
>JAQICO010000083.1 GCA_027858495.1 Spirochaetaceae bacterium | reverse complement strand
CCAAGTAAGGCTCCAATAGGGCCTCCGAGAACAAAACCTATTCCACCAGTAATCCATTTTAATGCACTCATATAATTTCCTTAAATATCCCATAATATAGTCAATCTACAAATATAGGTGAAGAGTATTTTGGTACATCAAAATGGCTCTTTTATGAAAAAGTAATAAAAATTGTTTTATTGGTTTTCTGTAACTGCTTGAATATATTTAAAAAGTTCGTTTTTTCCATAGGGTTTTTGAAGAAAATATTGCACTCCGTTTTGCATCAATTCTTCTACACGGTTATCCTTTCTGAAACCGGAAGTAAGAATTACTACTATATCATTATTTATTTCCTTCATGGCATAATAGGCTTCTTGCCCAGTCATTTCAGGCATCACCATATCCAGTAGGACAAAGTCTATATCTTTGTAATTCTCTTTATAGTATTCAAATGCCTCTTTTCCATTTTCAGTTTGTATAACCGTAAAACCGCTGGCCTCCAGTGATTTTGCAATGGCCACTCGAAGAATACTTTCATCTTCAGCAATGAGTAGGGTTGAATTGCCCTTGAGTTCAATATTCCGGGGTGCAATCTTTTCTATTTCTATTTCTATTTCTTTTGCGGTAATTTCCTGCATAGGGAAATACAAGTTAAAGATTGTGCCTTTATCTATTTCGGAATAGACCTCTAAATATCCGTTTAATCTTCTTACAATACTGTAGACCATGGCTAAACCTAAACCTGTTCCTTCTCCCGATCGTTTAGTCGTAAAGAAAGGCTCAAAAATCTTTTCCTTGGTTTCCACATCCATACCGACCCCGGTATCTGATATGGAAAGGCACCAATAGCTGCCGTTTTCAAGCTGAAGAATCCTTAACATCTCTTCTTTCTTTATATAGGTTGATCGTAATTCTATGGATAATTTACCCCCCCAGTCTTCTTTTCTATTCCTCATAATAGTCATGGCATGGGATGCATTAATCATTAAATTTAGTATGACTTGTTCCAGTTGAGCCGAATCAGCCATAATTACAGTTTCTTTTTCAGGAAGCTGAATATTAAAATCTATACGTTTATCAAAGGATTTTCTGGACACTTTTATGGCATGCTCTATGATTTCCAACAAGTTTACAGGAATCATTTGCGCTTCTTTTTTCATGGAAAATGTTAATAACTGATTTACCAATCCCGAAGCCCTTTCGACAGCTTTTCCTATGGTTTCCATGGAATCTTTGATTTCATCAACATCGATATCTTTATTTTCGTCCAGTGAATTGGACAGATAATAGGTACTGGCATAAATTCCTGTTAGTGTATTATTAAAGTCATGGGCTAAGCCTCCCACCATGGTACTGACAGTTTCCATTTTCTGCACCTGGATCATATGCTCCTGGTTTTTTCTAGCTTCGGTGATTTCATTCAGTTTAATAACCGCACCATATAAAACATCTCCAACGAGGGGACTTATACCAACCATGAAAATCCGTTTATCTATTTTTATTTCTATCTCTTCAAAATCCTTGATCGAAGAAATGATTTTGTCGAATATGGGACGGCATATCTCCAATTGAGGAAAGGCTTCCCCAAAAAATATTCCTTCATACTGACGGTTGCTTGAATCTCCATTTTCCAGGAAATCGTGTATGATTTGATTATATTGAATAATCTTTCCATTTTTATCCACTGCTATGATACCCGAAGGGATGGAGTTAATGATGTTGGACATTTGCAGCTGCAATTCCTTGGTTTGTTTTAATAATAGGGCATTCTCAATGGCTACAGCTGCTTCCCCGGCTAGCGAAACCAGTAATTCTAGTTCATGATCTGAAAAAAGATTTCCGATTTGGTGATTGCTCAAATATATCAAACCTAAAAAATGGTCGTTACTGATCAATGGTACACAAACCATGGATTTCAGCTGATGGTTAATTACCTGACGGTCGTGTCTAAATACCGGGTCTTGGGCTGCATTGGAAACGATGATGGGTATTTTTTTCTCTATGACCATTTTTATCAAGCCTTGACATGTAGGTATGGATTTCCCCTGGTTGAGATTATTAGGATTTATGGATTTAAGATTATTTTCTTCTTGAAGAAAGAGTTCGCCCTGTTCCGCTCCGACTATTTCAAGGGATTGTTCAAGGATTTCTGAAAGGAGCTTATCCAAGTCGTGGATAGAGATGATTTTTTTTCCAATATCAATAATCAGATCCAATTCTCTGGTGGTCTTCATATCCTGTGAAAAGTCGGGGGAGATCACAGAATCCTTTGATTCCTCAATAAGAGATGGGTCTGACTTTTCAAGAAGTTGCTCTATGATTGACATCTCTCTCGCTGAACCGCAGTGATGTAATAATAAATAGGATTTATGAAGATAGGTCTGCTGTTCATCCCCTGAAAAGAAATAGGAATAATAATAGTAGAATAATCCTTTGTAATAGGGCTCTTTTCTTAATCTGTAATATTGTTCTCCCTCTTGGAAAATCCTATTAACTTCTTTTTTATTTCTGGTGGATAAAGAATAAATAAGTGTGGCGTTAATGAAAATGGACTTTAAAAAGGGAAACATTTCCCCCATCAATTTTAATTCCTTTAAAGCCTTGTTGATTTCTTTGTTTATTGCCCTATCATAAAATCCCTTTTCCAGATTTCTCATGGATTCTGCTTCAATGAAAAAACCATGTATGCCGAAATATGCGGGATGAGACATGGAATTCTTCTTCATGAAGGCCAAAATATCTTTATACAGCCGTCTACCCAGATTATACTCTCCATCCAGATAATAGGCCTTAACCAGATATTTTCCGGCAATAACATAAACGACAACATCCTTTTTCTTCAAAAAGTCTTCGCAGGCCTCCTCTAGGAGAAGTCGTGCTTGATTAACCTTTCCTTTAAACAATAGACCCATGGCTTTATAAGTTTTTGCATAGGTCCAAAAAATGGGATTTTCAAACATGGTTGCCAGTTCTTCTGTTTTTTCTCCAAGTATGATTAATTGATCGAATTTATTGGCAGCTTCCAGTATTTGGCTGTATATGCTGGTGATTTCCTGAATAAAGGCAGAGGTTCTTTCTAGCCAGAAGGAATTCATAACGTGGTTGATAATGTCTAAGCTATTATTAATATCTCCGTCCTGGAATAAAATTATTCCAGCTTCAACGGCTTTATATAATAGTTTTGCCGGAATAACTCCAGGAAGGATTCCATGGATTTCCCCGGCAGTTTTTAGATAAAAGTAAATTTTCTTCTTGGTGCCCTTAAAAAAAACAGTGGGTAAAGGCAGTGTGATTAAAATGGCCATATGAACACACAATACTCTAAGAGTCTCAACGGTGGGCCCAAGATGTCGACTTATATTCATGGCTCTAAAATGGTTATACATCAGCATCTTACTGTTTCCCGTCCAAAAACCAATAAAATCCAGTCTTTCGAGGATTTTAAGTTTTCTTTGGGCGATAATATCTATTGTTGCTTCTC
>JAQICO010000232.1 GCA_027858495.1 Spirochaetaceae bacterium | reverse complement strand
TTTGGGCGACCTTTAAATTTAGGAAGATCAGGGTTTCTTTATCTTCTATATTTTTATGCCAATCTGTGATTACATCATTAAAAAAGGATAATATTTCCTGTTCCGAAAGGGAAAATTTAAAACATTGCTGCATCAGAGAATTCCAGCAGCGGATGAGATAGTTTCGCTGGGGATTCTCAATATCCTCCTTCAATGCCTGGTTTAATCTTGTTCCAGCCCATTCAAAATAAGTTTGTATTTCAGAATCATTTGGAGATTCCTCCTGTTTGTACCAGCATCCGCAGGATTCTTTAATAATCAGTTTGGTGGGGATTTCCTCACACCATGCTATTTGCCTCTGATGGATTAATTCATCCAACATTTGGGAGGCTCTGTGACCCATAATTCTAAAGGGCTGCTTAACGGTTGTGAAGGGAAGATCATGAAAACCGTCTGCACTGATATTGTCATAACCGGTAATAACTAAATCACCAGGAATATTTAGTCCGTCTTTAAACGCTTCGTTATAAACTCCCAAGGCCATATAGTCGTTTGCACAGACAATAACCCTGGGATTGAATTTTTTAAGCTCTTTATACCCATCTATTCCCGAATGAATAGTCCATTCACCAAAAAATATTTTTTCCTCCGGAAGATCAATTTGATATTCAGTTAATACTTCTTTTATACATTCTAGTCGAATTCTACTATCGGGGTTATCCAATCCACCTGAAATATAGGCAAAATCTCTATAACCATGAAACTTGCACAGGTGGTGCAGTAGCTCCTTAAAGGCTTTACGATTTTCAAAAACAACTGAATATCCCTTGGGGACCTGCTCAATCAGGTTTATAATGGGTTTTGTCGTTAACCCGGTTAGGTATTTATGGTATTTTACCGCATCTGAGTTAAGGGGAATACTTGTGCTGAAGCTAATAATTCCATCAAATTGATCTTGGTTAATCAGGTCGTATAGCTGATTACGGCTTTTATCGTATTGATAATCCGATCCCCATTCTCCTAACGCCATTGTTAATAAAGAGTAATCTTTCTCATTACAATATTCTTCAATTCCCTGGATAATTTCATTATCGAAGGAGCTGGAACCAGGCCAGTCACAGAGTACCAAGTATTTCATTTAATCATTATAAGATTATTTGTCCTACTGCTGCAAAGATTTATTCAATTTTCTTCTGTTCATCCTGCTGAATAAGAAAAAAGAGGTTTTCAATCTCCAGGCCGATATTCACATTGTGCACCCGGCAGGGGCTGTTGCTTCGTAAATCCATGGGGGCAAAATTCAGTATTCCACGTAGACCGGCCTGTTCCATCATATCTCGGGTATGGGCTGCTGCGGCAAAGGGAACGGCCAATATTCCCACCAGTATGTGATGCTGCATCACATAGTTTTTTAACACTTCCATAGGATAAACGGGGATGCGGTTTATTTCCGCTTCGGGTGGGTTGATGTCGAAGGCCGCGGTGAGGCGGAAACCCTCCTTGATAAAATCATGATTCAGCAGAGCTCGGCCCAGGTTACCACAGCCCACCAGAACGGCTTCGTGTAATCTCTGATCACCCAAAAGTCCGTTAAGGCGCTTAAGTACATCGTTGATGGTATAACCGCCCCGGCGGTTGCCCGTGATATCAAAATGGGCAAAGTCCCGCCGGACCAGCGAGGCGGAAACATCCATGGCGTCGCTTAGATTATTGGAAAATATTTTTGAGAGCCCCATGGATTTAAACTGCAATAACATGCGTTTGTATTTTAGAAGGCGCAGCATCTGGTCTTTTTGTTCCATGGGAATAGTATAAATTAGAATTTATAATCTATGATAGTAAAAAATATACTTAAACTTCTTTCTTGGAGCATAAATATGAGCAGGATGAAAAGAATAAATTGCAGCCTCTTGGTCTTTTCTCTTATGGGATGTACAAGCTTTGCTGAAAGAAATCAAGAAAGCTTAATAACATATAACCAAGAAGGTCAGCCTCAATATCCCTTTGAAGCAGAAAATACCAAGGATTTTTTAGTTAAGCTGTTTAATGA
>JAQICO010000255.1 GCA_027858495.1 Spirochaetaceae bacterium | reverse complement strand
CAGATCGTGGAGTTGAACCGGCTATATATAATTTAAGAATGTATTTTTTCCGACTGCGTTCAACCGTATCTGACTCAGAGTTATGCTGTGGTTTCATTCCTGTCTCCTTTTCTTATTTTTTCCACTTTCTCTTTCTGAAATTCCTGAGTTGATAACTTTTCTGCTTTTTTCCATTTCAAACCGGTCCTGCTGCAATCTCATAAGTTTATTCTGTTCAATTATTAATTCATTTGTTGCAAGCAATTCTTCCGCCTCAAATTCAATTCTTATTGATTCAATCTTAGCTTCCAGAGCCTTTCGTTTCCGCTCCAAGACAAGTTTTTTACGTTCCGTATCTTCGATAATAAGGAGTTCATCGGCTTTTTCTTCCGCTTCCCTGGCCAGGCGTGTTGAACCTGTCAAAACCTCCAATGATCCGGTATAGACATCACATAAATCCACACCTTTATCTGTTATGATAAATTCGCGAATCTGGTTTGAGTTAGCAATACCTCTCGATTTAAGTACATACATGGTACGATTTTGTTCATCTCTCACTTCTATCACCCGTAACAGCAACCAGGTATCAATCATGTAAGAAGTGGATACAAATAAATGTTTCAATGGATTTTCTCTAGAATCCAATGCTGTGAATAGGGTACTTATCTGCCTCAACTTAAGAAAGTCTACCAGGCAAATGAGCAGTTTGTTGACATTGACTGAGTTATCACCAATGGAGAATGTGTTGATGGGATCAAATATTACAATATGAGGTTTGAATTGGTCGATAATATTCTGCGAAACCGAAAGATGCATCTCCAGGCCATACACTGTGGGTCGCGTTGCGTGGACCTGGAGCAGGCCGGTCTTTTCCCAGGCTCCCAGATCGATTCCAATGGCCAGCATATTCCTTTTTATCTGACTGGGTGATTCTTCGTAGCAGAAAAACAGAACCCTTTCACCTCTTTTGCAGGCAGCCGCGACAAAATGGGCTGTAATGCTGGTTTTCCCGGAACCGGCTGAACCGGAAACAAGTATAGTGCTGCCGCGGAAATACCCCTTTCCTTCAAGCATACTGTCCAGTGCGGGAATCCCGCTGGAGATCCTGTCGGTTGGCGCAATAGAGTTCAGCCCCAGCGACGTAATGGGCGTTACTGAAATACCACTCTCATCTATAAGGAATGGATACTCGTTGGTTCCATGAACTGAACCGCGATACTTCACAACCCGGAGCCTGCGTGTGGAATTCTGGTCAATGATCCGTTGATCAAGTAAAAGAACGCAATCGGAAACATATTCTTCCAGCCCGTTTCTAGTAAGAGAACCATTACCTCTTTCACCGGTTATGATGGCTGTGACCCCTTTATCTTTCAGCCAGCGAAACAAACGATGTAATTCTGAACGCAATATTATCGGGTCCGGTATACAGGAAAACAATGATTCGATGGTGTCCAGCACAACACGCTTGGCAGCTATGGAATCAATGGCATTGGCGAGCCTGATAAATAAACCCTCCAGATCGAAATTGCCCGATGTTTCTAATTCACTGCGCTTAATAAGAACATAGTCGATTAGCATTTTTTTTTGTTCAATAAGCTTATCCAGATCAAAACCTAATGACGCCACATTTACCGAAAGATCTTCAACGGATTCTTCAAATGAAATAAATACACCGGGCTCCTCATAGATTCTGGCTCCGTGAACCAGGAACTCCATGGCAAGAAGGGTTTTTCCACACCCGGCATTCCCGCAGATAAGAGTGGGTCTTCCCTTTGGAAATCCGCCGTAGGTTATTTCATCCAAACCCTGGATTCCCGTTGGGGATTTGGGAAGAAGTTGTTGGCTTTCTTCTCTTATATTGTTTTTCATGTACCTTATCTCCTTACACTGATAAAACGAGTCGCTACATTAAGACTAATTACAATCAGGCGAAAGAGATATAAGTCAAAGCGGAAAGGACCGTAGGCGGGAGATTATTTTAGTGTAGGAAAATCCCTACAAAATCACTCAATCAGTTTCATATCCAGAGCATAACGGGTCAATTGAGCTTCAGAATCGACATGCAGTTTTTCGTATATTCTGTGTTTATAGGTACTCACCGTTTTACAGCTTAAATTTAATTCATCAGAAATATTCTGTAGAGATTTACCTGAAACCATGAGCAGAAATACTTCGAATTCCCTATCGGACAGGGATTTATACAAGGGCTGCCCCTGAGCATCATTCAATTCATTATAAAGCTGTTCTGCCAGAGAACCGGAAATATAGCGTTTCCCCGAAGCAACTGCCCGAATGGCGGAAATCAATTCTTCTGAAGCTTTATCTTTAGTGATGTATCCCGAAGCGCCGGCCTTTAATACCCGTCGGGCGTACTGATTCTCGGGGTGTATACTCAGAACCAATATGGGCAATTCAGGTTTTTCTATCTCCAGAATTTTAATGACTTCCAGCCCGCTTTTTTCAGGCATGGATAAATCTAGAACCAGGACATCAATGGCAGTATGCCTGCAATATTCCAAAGCCTGGCTTCCATCGGCACATTGATGGATAACGGCAATATCCCTTTGGGATTCCAGAATCTTTATCAATCCTTCCCTTATCAGGATATGGTCATCGGCTATGATCAAACGAATCATTTAATTCTCCCCTAAGGGGATGAAAAATTCCACGGAAGTACCCTGTCCCGGCTTGCTTATAATATCCAGTTTACCCTTGACGAATTTGATTCGTTCCTCCATACCAAAGATCCCATAGGATCCTTTTGTAGAAATGTCTTCCTTGTTAAATCCCACCCCACTATCCTTAACGGTCCCCTTTATGACTTCCGGCAAAATCTCCATTTCCAAATAAATGTCCGCCGATTGGGAATACCGGATAGCATTGCTCAAAGCTTCCTGAAACAGGCGGTATACCGATATTTTTATTTTATCCTTCAGAGACCCATCATCTCCTGAGATTTTTAAATCCACAGGGATCTTCGTCTTCTCCTGCATCTCTTCGCAAAGCCACTCGATTGAGGCGGTTAAGCCAAGATCATCCAGCATTATAGGATAGAGCAGGCCCGCGAGATTTTTTGTCCGTACTAACATTCCCCGGACAATATCAATCATTAAGCAGATCTCTTGAGATAATTCTTCAGAAAGATTTGTCCTGCTATTTTGATATTTCAGACTCATAAGCACTGCGGTTAACTGCTGCCCCAGTTCGTCGTGGATTTCCCTGGAAAACTTTAACCGTTCCTTTTCTCTGACAGCCAGCAGATGTTCCGAAAGGTCTCTCAGCTTGGATCGTTCATCACTAATGGTCTTTTCCAATTCTTTATATTTAGTAATGTTGGAAAAAGCCTGAAAGGATCCCAGGAATTTACCTTCTGAATCAAAGCGGGGGGAAGAAAATACCAATAGGGTGTTCCTATCATCCCCCGATGTATATACCAGCTCAAAATTGGAGGTCTGCCCCTTTTTTCTTTTTTGGGTTTCTCGTTTTATGATTTCCTGTTGGCTGGTATCAAAAAAATCACCCAAGGATCTGCCCACAAGAGCAAAAACATCTGAATGAAAAAGGGTTGCAAAATATTTGTTGGAATACTCAATAACGTTATCCTCTGAGGTTAGAATAATACCAGCCTGGGTTCCATTGAGCACCATATCCAAGAGCAGCCGCTGGTCTTTATTCTTTTTTCTTGCCCTGTGTATCTCTGTATAATTAGTTAAATTCAAAATCAGCAATATCCTGTTATTATGGGAGATTGAACGGATATGTATCAGATAGATTTCATCTCCCAGCCATTGCTGCCCCCGGAATACTAACTGCTGGGGTTCCTCAGATTCAATGCTTTTACTGATTGCGTCTATCATTTTTTGTAAATCCTCGGGGCGTACTCCATCATAGATCGAATGCCCTTGAATGATTGTGTCCTCCCCTGAGAATCCAAGATGATTGTAATGGCTAATGGTTCCGTTAATTTCGCATAACATGATAATATCCCTGGCATTTTTTGCTAACATCTTCCAGGATTGATTACTTTTCTTCAGTTCATCTTCATATTGCTTTCTCATCATTTCCAGATTGAAGCGGTTAAAAGCCCTTAAAAAGAGACTTATGATTTGTCTGAAATATAAACTGGAGCTTACATTGTCCATTTCTCGGGGTTTCACTTTTAATCCTAAAAAAGAGGGATCACCAGACTCCTTAGCAATTTTCAGAAGAACAAGATCATCCATATGGGGCATCTCCCCAATATCCTCGTGATTTTTCATGATGGATCTTAGGTTTTGGTAAGGGGGAACTGCATTGAAATTAAGCGTATCCAGGGTCTTGGAAGATATGAAAAAAAGACCATTAATCCATTCTATTTTATCAAGAGCCTCCAGGGACTTGCGGACAAAATTCTTCTTTGTATCCTCTTCAAGGGACAGAATACTGATTTCAAGCAGATTTTTTAATATGTCATTATTAACAGTGGTCATTTTATCCTGACCTAATTTATGATTCATAATATTAATAGTAAGACATTAATGGGTAAAATGACGGATCTTCTGTATTTTTTTAGCTAATAAAATTCTTTTCCTGGAAATGAGATAGCCTTAGGTCTTAGACTTAGGGGTGTAACTGAAAGAAAGATCTTTTTAGAACCTTTGAAATCCAAGGGAAATCTTTATTGGAGAGTTACCCCCGAAGGAACAT
>JAQICO010000227.1 GCA_027858495.1 Spirochaetaceae bacterium | reverse complement strand
GGATAACAAAGACCTGCACAAACTTGGGTTACTAGAAGTTATGAAAAAGCCCATGGATCGTGACAAATTATTGGCTGTTATTCAAAAACATCTCCCTTCTGAGAAGAAAAGTACCCTCTATAAAACTCAGGATATAATCACTGCAAAAAAAAGGTTGGGATCTGAAGAAGAGCTATTCCAGAAACTAGTTCAAAGATTTTACCGTTGCCTATCCCAAAGCCCATCAACTTAAAAATCAATTTAATATTGTTGGATTTTTTGAGCTGGGTCTTCAAATGGCAAATTTAGAAAAGGAATTGTCCAAGGAAAATCATGACAGCAATAAGCTAAAAGAACAATGGAAAACCATAAATGAAAAGCTGAAATTGGTACCCATGGCACTTGAATCACTTATGCTGCCGGGTAAAAAGAAGGTCATAGAAACAGAGATGGATGAATCAGATATTAAACAAATATTGTCTAAATTAAAAACGGCTTTAGAAAATAACCATCTTAATAATATTGAAAAATGTTTATTGAATATTAAAAATTATCCAGAAAAGAACCAAAGAACCAAGGAACTAGAAATAAGTCTCCAAGAAGAATGTAGAGACTTTCACTTTGATGAAGCTCTGAAGATACTGCATCAAATATGGAAATGTCAAAGTACTAATTAACCGCTCGAAGGGCTTCTAACTGTTCAGGGTCGTCGATTTTTTTCATGGCCAATATACGCATTGAATCATTCACTTCTTTAAAGACATCAATAATATTTGGATCGAATTGACTTCCAGAACCCTGAACTATCAGCTCTACAGCTTTTGCATGAGAAAAGGGTGGTTTATAACATCGTTTACTGATTAATGCATCATAAACGTCTGCAACGGCCATAATTCTTCCACATAGAGGAATTTCTTCTTCGGATAAACCATTTGGATAACCAGTTCCATCCCAACGTTCATGATGATAATAGGCTATTTCACGAGCGACTTGCAAAAAGGAATTCCCGCCCAATCTTTTTTCAGCCTGGTCCAGAGCATCTCCGCCATAGATTGTATGAAGCTTCATCACTTCAAACTCTTCCTGGGTCAATTTACCAGGTTTTAAAAGTATACTATCGGGTATACCAACCTTACCAATATCATGAAGAGGAGCTGACTTGACTATTTGAGACATAAGATCTTCATTAAGTTTGTTGGCGAATAGTTTAGTCTGAGCCATGGAACTACTCAATAATTCCATATAACTCCGTGTCCGTAAAATATGATTTCCAGTTTCATTATCTCTTGTTTCTGCTAATGATGCGATACATTGAATGGTTACATCCTGGGTTTGTAGAAGGTCAAGACTACGTTCAAGAACAAGTTTCTCCATAAGCATCGTACGATTTTTTAAAAGTTCCCGGTTTTTTATCAACCTTAACTGATTTCCAACCCTTACCCTACAGGTATCTGGGTTTACAGGTTTTCTCAAATAGTCACTTGCACCGATTTGAAGTCCGTAGGTTTCGTCTTCTATTTCGTTCATGCTTGTAACGAAGATAACTGGAATATCCGCTGTTCTTCGTCCCCTTTTCAATTGCCGACATACTTCATAACCATCCATCCCTGGCATTAATACATCCAAAAGAATGATATCAGGTGAAGGCGATTTATTTGCAATTTCCAAAGCCTTATTACCATTCATGGCTATTTGAACGATATAATTATTTTTCAATATTTCATTTAGAGTTAATAAATTACTTTTTACATCATCCACGATCAATGCCCGGAATTTCTTTTTCCTAGGGCCATGGTTCAACATGACATCTCCTCTGTTTTGACAATAACAGTACAAAGGTTAATTTCAAAACATTTTGTATTGTTGTACAATTTTATTCCTCCGGAAGTTCAAGATATTCCAAGGCAGCCTCAAAATTAAACTGTTTGACCCTTTCAAGAAGAGGAACAAGGGATTCAATAAATTCCCCATCCTTAGATCTATTCATTAAATCCTCTACGACTTCCAATGATTCATTATACTCCCAAAGTTCCAAATGTTTTCTAAGTGGTTCAACCACTTCTAATAATAATTCCGATGGTAAAATTTTTAAGATTTCTTTTTTAGAAAAATTATTCTCTGAAAAATCATTAAACTCTAAGTATTGGTCAATTTCTTTTAACACCTTGGATAAGATTCCAGAAAAACCCTGAAACTCTTCGTTTAATCTCGGTGCATTCTGGTTTTTTAATACATCTTCGAAACTTCTCGCAGCTTCCTGTAGCTCCTGAGAACCGACCAATCCCGCAAGCCCCTTAATACTATGTACAATCAAACGAGATTTTTCCCAGTCTTTTGCTTTTAACAATTCTTTGATCTGCGAAACGGCTTGACCATAATCTATAATAAAATCTCGGCAGATGGTTTGATGTAAATCCTGATTCCCCTCTAGTAATTCAAGGGCCCTATCAGGAAAAAACAACTGTTCTTTAGGAATATCGGTTTTTATATCCAGGGGGGAAAGATTGGTCGGTTCTAATAATCCACCTATTCTTTTTAATAGTTGTTCGTTACCTTGTTGAAGTTCATGAACGATCAATTTTTCTGGTTCCATGGATAGGTATTCCTGCATTTTGCTTTGATCACTTCCTAAAAGAAGAACACGCTTTCCATATAGTATTTTTTTACAGTCCTCGGATAATCCCCTATTAAAAAAATCTTCTTCTAGGATTATTAAATCAATTTTATTGGAACTTTCTTTTAGTAAATCACAAGCATCTTCCAATTGAGTTATAGCACTAATATTATGTGTCATATTTTCCTCTAAGACTTCTCTTAGAGATTCCCTTTTAACACCGTCGGATATCATTAATAAAATTTCTTTTTTAAATGTATCTTCGAAATTTAAAGGCAAATAAAGATTAAAAGTACTGCCGATAAGCCATTGGGGTTGTACTTCGATTCCTCCATTCATATCCTCAATAAAATTTTTAAGGGTACGTAAACCCATCCCACTG
The DNA here is from genome assembly GCA_027858495.1 of Spirochaetaceae bacterium. Lineage (GTDB taxonomy): Bacteria > Spirochaetota > Spirochaetia > DSM-2461 > DSM-2461 > JAQICO01. The sequence goes on along the minus strand of JAQICO010000227.1, from coordinate 559 downwards.
GGAAGATTCCCTTGACCGGTACTAAATAGGGGCTCAAAGATTCTATTGATCTGCTCCTCTTTTATTCCTTTCCCATTGTCCTTTATAGAGATTCGATAATATTTCCCGGGTATCCATGGACCCATTATTTTACTTTTTTGATTAATATTCAGAACTAGTTTTTCGCAGGAGATTTCTATAACTCCCGATAATTCTATGGCTTCTCTGGCATTCATAATAAGGTGTATTAAAACACCTATGAACTGACTAGCAGGGAGAGTCAGTTGAAAATCTTTATCAATATCGTCCATTTTTATTTCGATACTTTCAGGTAAGCCATACTTGCAAAATTCAGTGGCTTTAGTTATGACTTCTTGTATGTTGATCTTACTTTGTTCATCCTGTTGCACCATTGAAAAGTTAAACATCCCCTTTAACATGGCAAGGGAATCCTTACTTACCGCCATTATTTTCTCGAATACATCACGTTCTTCATGATTTAAATTTTCTAATTCCAGTGAATTATAAAGTCGAATTTGATTTTGTAAATTTTCAATGAGCTCTTTATTCATAGCACTAT
>JAQICO010000300.1 GCA_027858495.1 Spirochaetaceae bacterium | reverse complement strand
AAAGTTTCTTTTTTATACTGAACAACCCTGCTTAGATCATTACCCTTTACATCTTCTCATTATGCTCTTAAGCTTTTTATGGAGGCAACCTATGATTGAAAAAAAGAATTCGGTAGAACCGGTCACCCTAGTACTCGGCTATTGTTTGGTGCAGCAGCTTTTTATAACACCAACGATACCGATGAAGTAATGCGCACCATGGCTCAGGTGGAAGAGGCTGGAATAAATCATGTAGATACTGCAAAAAGTTATGGGGAAAGTGAGCGCCTGCTCGGCCCCTGGATGAAACATAACCGAAAAAAGGTTTTTCTGGCCACCAAGACGGAATCCCGGGGATACAAAGAGGCCAAAGAAGATATTCAGTGTTCTCTGGAGCTACTGCAGACCGACCATGTGGATCTCTGGCAGATGCATTGCTTGGCCGAACCCGAGGAATGGGAAAAAGCCAAGGATGAAGAAAAGGGTGCTATCCGAGCCTTTAAAGAGGCCCGGGATGAGGGTTTAGTCCGCTTTCTTGGAGTAACCAGCCACGGAATGAAAGCCCCGTCGGTGCTGGCCAGTGCCCTGGAATACTTTCCCTTCGATTCAGTGCTGGTGCCCTATAACTATGCCATCATGAAGGATAAAAACTATGCGGAAGATTTTAACCGCCTATCCCAACTTTGCAGAGAAAAGAATACCGCCATGCAGATTATTAAAACCATCTGTAAAGGGCCATATAAAGAGGGTGAGCAGGGAAAATACAATACCTGGTACGAACCCCTCACCCAGCAGGAAGATATCGACATCGCCGTGGGCTGGGCATTAAATCGGGATCATTGCTTTATCAACAGCGCCGCAGAAATGACCCTGCTGCATAAAATTGCCAAGGCGGCCCAAACCGGTCATAGAACAATCAGTGATGATGAGATGGCCAGGGCAGCCAAGCGGATTGGCATGAGTAATTTGTTTGCATAAAAAAGGGGTGTTCCATGTCCGATATTATGAGGCCAATTGCCTTTAAAGAACTTGTTTACCGTATGTTGCGTGAGTATAAAACCAGTCAAACCATCTTCGGTATTCATAAAAACCAGTTTTACCGGCCCCGTAAGATCAATGAATATCAAGTATTTAACGAGTCCTGTGCACTTCCCTTGGGGCCCGCAGCAGGCCCCCATACCCAGTTGGCTCAAAATATTCTGGTTTCCTACCTATGCGGTGCCCGGTTTATCGAATTGAAAACCGTGCAGATCCTGGATACACTGGAGATTGAAAAACCCTGTATCGATGCCTCAGATGAGGGATTCAACACCGAGTGGTCCTCGGAATTTACCCTGGATAAGGCCTATGACGAATACCTGAAAGCCTGGATTCTGCTGTATTTAGCAGAAGGGCTATTCAGCTTGGCCAAGAGAAATCCCGGAGACAGCTTTATATTTAATATGAGTGTGGGCTACGACCTAAAGGGCATAAAAAATCCCCGGGTGGATGGTTTTATTGAAGGCCTCAAAGATGCCTCGAACCATGAAAAGTTTAACCAATATATTTCGGAACTTCAAAATCTATTGGCAGATGCTCAGCTCTTTTCCGGCACAGCAGTGGAAGATCTTCTTCCCTCTTTGCAGACACTGCCTAAGGCAATCTCTCCTAAAATCTGCAGCCAGCTCACACTGTCCACCATGCATGGATGCCCCCCCGATGAAATCGAAAAAATCTGCAGCTATATGCTCACTGAAAAAAAACTGGATACCTTTGTCAAACTGAATCCCACCCTATTGGGATACCCATTTGTAAGCTCCTTCATTGAACAAGCCGGGTTTGAATATGTGGAACTATCTCAACAGGCCTTTGATCACGATCTGCAATATTCCCAGGCAGTGCCCATGTTGAAACGCCTGCAAGAACAGGCTAAATCTCAAGGAAGGTTCTTTGGGATAAAAATGACCAATACTCTGGGCACGGTGAATAAACTGGGCCGTCTGCCGGGCAATGAAATGTATATGTCCGGCCGTTTGTTATTTCCCCTATCCATCAATCTGGCTTCGCGTCTGGCCGGGGAGTTTTTGGGGGATTTGGAGATTTCCTTTTCCGGAGGTATTTCTCTCTTCAATATCAAAGAGGTTCTGGAAACAGGGATAAGACCGGTCACCCTGGCCACAGAATTGCTGAAGCCCGGGGGCTATGGTCGAATGACCCAGTTGGCAGAATCTATTGAGGGAATGGAGCTTTCCACCAAGGAGAACATCGATCTTGATAGTCTTGGTAGATTGGCTGAACGTGTATTAACCAAGGATTATGTCCTTAAGGAAAAGACTTGGCGAGGTTACGATAAAATTCAGGTGACTGGGGACCTGCCCATGGTGGATTGTTATGTCGCACCCTGTAAGGTTGCCTGCCCCATCGGGCAGGATGTACCCGAATATATTACTCTTGCTGCCCAAGGGAAATACTCCGAAGCTTTGGATCTTATCTATCAAAAGAATCCGCTACCCAGTATAACCGGTCATATCTGTGCCCATCAATGCCAATATAACTGTACCCGTAAGGACTATGAAGGATCGGTGGAAATTCGAGAGATAAAAAAAATAATCCTGCAGCAGGGCTTTGATGAATATTTAAAGAAATGGAAAAAGCCTGAAATCGGTAATAAAAAAGCTGCGGTTATCGGAGCCGGACCTGCGGGTTTAGCGGCGGCCTTTTTTCTGGCGCGGCGGGGAGTAGAGGTTTCTGTTTTTGAGGAACGGGACAGCGCCGGAGGCGTGGTGAAATACCAGATCCCCGATTTTCGTATACCCCGGGAAGCCATTGAACAGGATATCCGTTTCATCCAGGATCAGGGTGTGAAGTTCTTTTTCAATCATAGTTTTGACTTTAATACACATGCCATGCTGGACAAGGGGTTTGATAGTCTTTTTATCGCCGTTGGAGCCGATAAAATTCGCAGTTTTCAACTGGAGGGAGATAACACTCACATCCTCTCTTCCCATGGTTTAATCGGCAAGTATAACCGTAATGAACAGGGATTATCCCTGGGTAAAGAGGTGGTGGTGGTAGGAGCGGGAGATACCGCCATGGATGCCGCCCAAACGGCATTGAGAGTACCCGGGGTAAAAAAGGTTACCCTGGTATATCGCCGGGCGGAACGGCAGATGCCCTGTACCGAAGAAGAATATCTTGGGGCCAAGAAGGCTGGAGTAAATTTCCTATGGCTGCGTAATCCCGAGAAATTTGATAAAGACGGAACCTTACAGCTCAGAGTGATGGAACTGGGAGAGCCCGATGCCTCGGGGCGGCGCCGACCGGTGGCCACCAAAGAAATAGAAACCATCCATTGCGATTTTATCATTCCGTCCATAGGGGAAGCGGTGGATCTGGAAGATTTATGTTCCGGAGACATTAAGCCCGATCCCCAGGGTAATTTAGAGACCGATGATAATCTCCGTCTTAAGAATAATATCTATCTATTGGGCGATGGGCGAACCGGACCCACCACCATTGTAAACTGTATGGCCGAGGCCCGACGAGCGGTGGATGCCTTTGCCAATGATCTTGGATTATCCCAAGAGCTGGAAGTTCATAAAGAACAAAAAGACCGCCAAACACTTCAACGCTTAGAAGAAAACAAGGGCAAGGTCCTTGAGCCCTTATCGGCCGATGAAGATGTTTCGGCCTTCGTTCAAAGGGAAGCCTCTCGCTGTCTTCTGTGTAACTATATATGTAATAAGTGTGTGCAGGTCTGTCCCAACCGGGCGAACATCGCCATTGAAATATCGGGTTTTGAAGACCCTCAGCAGATTATACATCTGGATGCCTACTGCAATGAATGCGGAAATTGTGCCACCTTCTGTCCCTGGCAGGGGCGTCCATATAGGGATAAATTCACCCTGTTTTACCGTTTGGAAGATTTTAATAGCAGCGAGAATCCCGGTTTTTATCTGCAGGAAGACGAGATCTATCTGAGAACCATAGAACAGGATAAGGGAGTATCAAATGCTGCTTCAAAGAAAGGTCTATCTACCCGGTATGAATCTCGATTAACCGTCGGAGAATTACAGGAGGCTCATCCTAGGGAATGGGCGTTATACAAAAATCTATTGGATGATCACCCCTATCTTTTTGGGCCGGTGGAAGAGTAGGAGGATAATATGAAAAAAGCCTGGAGAAACGACGCCTATTCCAAGGTCACCGGCCGTGCCCAATTTACCGACGATATGAAACTGCAGGGAATGCTCCATTGTGTGCCCGTTTATTCTCAAAAATATATCCATTGTAAAATCAAGGGTTTAACCGGTCTTGAAGAGGCCGCAGCAATAAAGGGGGTGGTGAGGGTCATCACTCATAAAGACATCCCCGGAAAGGCGAATTTCGGTCAGATCGTTCAGGATTATTTTATGCTGACGGTGGATCGAATCCGTTGTGAAGGCGACGTCATTGCCCTGGTGGTGGCAGAAAGCCGGGAACAAGCCATTGAAGCCGCCACGCTGATTGAGGTGATCGGTGAGGAACTGCCCCTACTGCTTGATCCTCAGCAGGCCATGGCCGATGAAAAGAATTTAATTCACCCCGGCAAGGGCAGTAATATTATCAATCATCATAAAATCCGCCGGGGAGGGGATATTGATACAATCCTGGCTGACTGCGATAAGGTTCTCCAAAGAAGCTATTATACCGGCCATGTGGAACACGGTTATCTGGAGGCGGAAACGGCTCTATGTCACGAAAGGCCCGATGGCGTAATGGAGGTGCGGGGCAGCATGCAGCATCCCTTCAGTACCCGGCGATTTGTGGCGTCCCTGCTGGGCTGCCCACTGGCCGATGTGGAGATTGTGGGAAATCCCACAGGGGGAGGCTTTGGCGGAAAGGACGATACCGCCGCCATGGTCTGTGCCCGTGCTGCCTTGGCTGCCAAGCTCTGCGGAAGACCTGTAAAAATGACCTATAAAAGAGAATGGTCCATTCGAGAGAGCTATAAGCGCCATCCCTATAAGCTGGAATACACCATCGGCCTTAAAGGAAAAATGATTCATGCCGTTAAGGTCAAGATGCTGGCCGACGGCGGTGCCTATACATCGGTGACCCCCTGGGTAACCTGGCGGTCCACCGTACAATGCTGCGGGCCCTATCAGGTGGAAAATGTCCATTGCGATGTCTATGGAGTCCATACCAATAATATCTTTACTGGTGCCATGCGGGGCTTTGGGGCGCCCCAGGTTGATTTTTCAGTGGAGCAGTGGGTGGAGGATTGTGCCCAGGCCCTGGACATGGACCCCTTGGAATTCCGGCGAATAAATATGGTCACCCAGGATTGTGAAACCATCACCCATCAAAAACTGGATAACCACATCGTTAGTCTGGAAGAGGTGATGGATAAAGCGCTGGAAATTTCGGACTATGTTAATAAATCTAAACAGAACAGCCATGGATCTTTTAAGTCCAAGCAGTCTTTCTCTTCCGGGAAATCTGATGCCCCGGTGGCTTATGATAAGCTCTATGGAATTGGACTGGCCATCAGCTATCGGGGCTGCAGCCTTGGAGCCGAAGGGATGGATTTCTGTTCGGCCATTATCAATTGTCAATTTGACGGCAGCATACTCCTTGAAGTGGGAATCCACGAAAACGGCCAGGGAGCCGAATCTGCCATGATTAAGCTGCTTCAGCGGGAACTGGGTGTTAAGCAAGACCGCATTCGATATAACCGGCCTAGTACCAGTCATATTCCCGATGGGGGAACCACAGTGGCTTCACGGGGAACTCTAATGGGCGGCGGTGCGGTGGTACACGCCGTGGAAAACTTAAAGAAAATCATTGCATCCTCGGTCTATGAAAAGCTTCAATGTTCCGTGGAGGAAGTGAAAATAGATCAAGACAAGGTATATGGCCCAAGGGTTACTATGAGCTGGGAAGAGGCCATGCATCAGATGTTTCTCAATAGCGATTATCCCTATGCCTTTGGTGTTTTCCAGGCTCCCAAGGTGGATTGGGACGAGGAGACAGGCCGGGGGAATGCCTATTTCACCTGGGGATATTCCTGCCAGATCGCCGAGGTTGAGGTGGATTTAAAGCAGGGTAAAGTCCAGTTGATCGGCGTCTCAGCCGTGCATGACGCAGGTAAAGTGGTGGATATGGATATGATCAAGGGTCAGGTTTACGGAGGATTCACCCAGGGCTACGGCATGGGCATCATGGAAGACATCGGATTGAAGGAAGGCAGGATAGTCCACAACAATTTTAATAAATATAAAATTCCCCGTAGTACCGATATGCCAGACTTTAAAGTGGAATTTATCCAGAATCCCGATCCAAATTCTCCCTCTGGAGCCAAGGGCATTGGGGAGCCGGCTTTAGAGATTGCCGCCGCCGCCACAGCCAACGCCCTTCATAATGCCCTGGGAAAACGTTTTGATCACTATCCCATGATACTGGAGAAAGAGAAATGAGAACCATGGGCACGTTAAATAGAAGTAAATGTAAAAAAGACTTTTCAAAGCAAGGAGGGCAGCATGAATAAATCCATGATCAACGGAAAAGAAATGATTTTGAAACAGGACGATTTAGAAAAGAAGTTGATCCATTTCCTCCGGGAGGATTTAAATCTTACAGGAACCAAAAACGGCTGTGAGATTGGTGTCTGCGGCTCCTGTACCGTTTTGCTGGATAATCAAGCAGTAAAGTCCTGTGTAAAAAAGGTATCCCATATTGTGGATAAAGAGCTAATAACCATCGAAGGACTTGAAGGCCCCCAGGGAGAACTTCATCCCCTTCAGCAGGCTTTTATCGATGCAGGGGCCATTCAATGCGGTTTTTGTACGCCCGGAATGGTGCTTTCATCCCACGCCTTTCTTTTGAAAAATAAAAATCCCAGTCGAGAGGATATGCGCCGGGCCTTAAAGGGATATCTCTGCCGTTGTACCGGTTATCAGCAGATTGTAGATGCGGTGGAACTGGCGGCAAAAAGCTATTGATCGGGTTTTCAAATGGGGTTTTGTCCATTGAATCCCTTCCTCTTGCTTTGATTTTAGGAATCAACGGAGCATTGTTTCTTGAACCCCTGGCAAAATACGGAGAACCCCAGCTTAAGCAGGAAATCTTTTCCCGATTTCTTCAGCACAATACCCTGGGCGGGTTGATGATAACCGAGCCGGGCTATGGTACCGATGCTCTTGCCATGCAAACTCAATTGACCTTTGAAATGGGTCTAAATGGTTATGACTCTTCTTTGATAAACCAGGCCATGGATTCCATGGGACAAAGAATTCATGGATTAATGGGGACTTTTTTAAAGGATGATTCATCCTGCCTAATCGAAAATTTAAAGGGTCGGCATTCTTTGTGGTTGGACACTCTATAGACAACGACTGGGAAGGATTCTTTCCGGGTTTATAGCAATTTAACCACCTTTGGAGTAATCATAACAAAGGGTTAAAAAAGTACTTGAATATATCATTCCTTTCGCGGTATGTTGCTTTTAAGATTTCTATCTTCTAAATAAACCATATAGGGGCAAGCATGAAGAAAAAAGTGTTTCCGAGTTTATTTTATTTCCAAGTAATGTTTTTATTCTCAGATCAAATCGTCGATTTTCCAATATATATTAACCAATCTGAAAATAAGATATTGATTTTTGGAGCCTTAAATAATATTAATGGTTATTACTGGCTTGATTCTGGTGCTTCTGTCTCGGTTGTAAGAGGACCTCTAAATGCTGTACCTATTGTTGGAGAAGATGTAACGGTTAACATGTTTGGTCAACAATTCCAACTAGATATTCATCAATTAAACAGTATATACC
>JAQICO010000030.1 GCA_027858495.1 Spirochaetaceae bacterium | reverse complement strand
TAAAATCCGGAGAGACTTCAGTAACCTTGGATATGATTATTGCCGGAGTCATAGAGGGCCAAGAGCTGGTTGTAGAGCGCTCTGCCCCAGGCCAAAGCGATGAAGAAAGCGGTGTATCTCTGGTGATGGAAGCCGAGGAGATGGATACCACCGCCAATATCGGTGTGGTGGAAGATGTTATGTCCTCCATAAAAACCCTTCCCGGGGTGGGCTACACCGGGGGATGGGATGCCCAGCCTTCCATAAGGGGAGGCGATCCCTCTGAAATGGCTGCCACCTTGGATGGAATATATGTCACCTACCCCTATCACTGGGGTGGAGCTTTTTCTATCTTCAATCCCAATATGACCAAGTCGGCCAAGCTATCCCACGGTGTCTTTTCTGCGCGCTTCGGCCGAGCGCTGTCAGGCATACTGGAGGTAAACAGCATCACCCCCGACGATGAATTCCGGGCGGATCTAATTGTTTCCTCCAGCAGTACGGACCTCTTTATGCAAATACCCACCGGTGAATATTCCGGTCTGTTTCTGGGAGGAAAGGTCACCTATTTAGAAACGGTGATCTATGCAAGCGGAATGGAAGATGAAATAACCACCGCCCCCTATATCCGGGATTTTTACGGTAAGTGGGAAACAAGACCCAGTAACCAGCTTCACTTTTTTGTCAACGGATTTATCGGTACCGACGGAGTAGGCAACGAGATGTCTATAGAAGCAGATGGAATCACCTCGGATCTGAAATTCGATTATTATTATATCAACGCATTTGCCACCACCGGACTGGAATGGTCCCCCAACGATAAAACCCTCTTTCGCATGTTAGCCGGTTACAATCACAACCAAAGCAGGGCTGATTTTGATATTGGATATAGCGGAAGCCGGGAATACAGCGACGAATTTATTGCAATGTATGACATCTACAAGGATGATGTCACTGCGGACGGTTTAATCAACGGACAATCAGGTTATGATTTAATAGACTATACCATGGGTGGGTACAGCGATTGGACCATGAAACAACTGCAACTTCGCCTGGAAATGGACCGAGTAATCAATGAAAATAATCTTATCAGTTTTGGAATAGATGAAGTATTCCTGTTAAGCGATGTGGTAAATGATTTTTCTGGTTTCCAGAGTGTCCCCCTGGATAGCGGAGGCTGGGATCTTAAAGAGTCCAGCTCCAAACTTGAATCACCAGGAAATAGAGTATTGCATTCTTCAGCCTTTGCCCTTTGGGAAATTGGCGGTCAAAACAGCCGGCTCCAGGGTGAACTGGGGATAAGGGGAGAACATTATTACCTTTGGAATGACGATAAAGACCTGACCTTAAATACCTACCCCGTGGCCGATCCAAGGCTGCATCTTAGCTGGCAGGCCCTAAAGAACAGAAAAGCCATAGATGAATTGACCCTTTCCATGGGTACGGGTATGTTTTCTCAATTCCCCATGGAAACCTCCTCCATTGAAGAGGAATGGGGCATCGAAGATTTTGATATGAGTCCCAACCGGGCCCTATATCAAATTATCGGGACGGAAATAAACTTTTTAGATCAGTGGACGTTCCAATTGGAAGGTTATTATAAATATTTCTTTAACCGGGCCTATATTACCGGGGATTACGCCGAGGTTCCCATGGATTGGAACTTTCGTCAGGACGGTTACGGCCATGCGGTTGGTTTTGATTTGATGCTTCAACGGGAGCTGGGAAGGAAATGGGACGGTTATATCAATTATTCCTTTGTATATACCCGGCTGTTTTATCCCTATGAAGCCCAGTCTTTAACGGATATTATAATATTCCCCAACGAAGCTCCTCTAAATCAATGGTATTACCCCGATTATCAACGTTTCCATACGGCCAACCTGGTATTGAACTATCACCCACTACCCCAATTAACCCTGACTTGTGCGGCCAGTTTTGCCACGGGTTCTCCCATGATGAGTAACGGAGAAGTAACCGCCTACCCTGCAACCCTCAATGGTGAAATCATTGAAATGTACAATCGAGACAGCATGTATTCAGATAGCCTCCGTAATGAGATATCCATTCCTGTGGATCTAAGAGTTGCCTATAAATTCTATTCAAAACGCAGCAAATGGGAACAGGAAATTTACCTGGCCGTGGAAGATATTTTGGTGAATATCTATTCGCCCGCAGGAGCCACTCAGTACAACTCCTTCACCGGAAAAGAAGAACCCGGCGGAGCTGATTTCAACATAGGCATGCCTATTCCATCCATCGGCTATAAGGCCAGCTATTAGGAGACCAAATGAAAGATCTATTACTAAAATTGAGCCTATTGGCATTACTTTCAGGCTTACTGCTGTTGGAATCCTGTAAAAGTTACAACCCCGACAGCCTAATGACCAGCACCCAGGAAAAAAAGGTTATCCCCTGGAAAGTGGGTCTAACCATGCAGGAAACTGGAGCTTATCTCTTTGAACTTCAGGGCCCGGAACTGGCCGATTCCATGATCATTGGAGAGGCCTTTGACCGGGAAGATGGCACATGGATTGTACATCTCGATGAGTTACATTGGTTTTACAATCACCCCCTGGGCTGGAGTGATACCGCATTGACCTTGTGGGGAACCCTTGTACTCTATCAAGAGGGAAACCAATGGACCATCACCGTGGAAGAAGAACCCTGGATAGAGGGAGTAAGCCGAGCGGAAATCCGGTATAGAGATCCCATTACCTCGGGCGATCAGGGCAGAGACCGGATGCAGCGCCGGTGGAGCCGTATTGAGACGCTTAATTCTCATTGGCAGGAAAGACTGCCGGAATCCCATTACGGGTTGTTCAATAGAGACCGGAATCAACCGGAAAGCCCCTGGTTCACCAGGGATTACAGATCATTGCTTTTCCCTGAACTTTACGGTTATCCAGACCATTGGCAGCCAAAAGATGAGGACCCCATGGTGAGAGCAGAAGATATACTTTGGGACCAGCGCTATACCCAGGATCTGCTTCCAGAAGAGTGGCAGGAATTGAGAGATTCCGGTACACTGCTGAGAGATTATGAAGAAGCAGCCAGCCTGATTTGGATTGCCTATAATTGGCAATGGTTATGGACCGAGGAATTACCGGGATTAACCTTTACAATGATGGATTCAGAAGAATAGATTTAACTATCCGTGATAGAATTTTCATAGATAAAAAATTAAATAAAC
>JAQICO010000014.1 GCA_027858495.1 Spirochaetaceae bacterium | reverse complement strand
CCATAGAATAGGGGAGCATTGAATATTGGGGTGAGCCCTCTGGTTTATTTATTATAATGGTTTAAGAACTGTTTTATTCCCGCTATTCTTACATCTTTTTTGATTTCATAGATATCATCCATGGGGGCAATGATCCACGATTCCTGAGGATCAATATCATCGCAGGCGTTCCAAAATCCTTTGGTCGGTTTAGGTGCTGAAGAGCTTTTGCATTCTATGGCAATTCTACGGTTGCCTCGAACCAGAATAAGATCCATTTCTGCTCCCGATGCAGTTCGGTAGAAAGAGGGGATCATATCGGAGAAGTTGTTTATTAACCCTGCAAATTGCAACTTGAACTTTCAATTTGCAGGGTTGGTACTGTCTTTTGAAGTATTACATTGGTATCCCTTGGTAATACATCTACTGCCCTCCCGTTTTTTACTTTTCCGTCTTATCCCTTGACCTGAGGGTTACTCTGCGTTACCCTGTGGCCGATTAGGAAGTACTTGGCATGATAGAAAACAGCATTGATCATCCTCTGCAGAATTTGGTTTTTCAAAAACCGGAAACTGCACCGGAAGGATTGTATTATAAAGGCCGGAAATTTAAAGCAGATTCCCAGGGTTTGATTTTACAGCCCGGGGGAAAGGTGGATTTCGGCTGCTACTTTAACATTTTCTCCTGGCATAAATGGCGACTCTATACAGGTTTATCAACCCTATTCCTTCGTATCGAAGGGCAGGGGACCTTTGATTTGACTTTTCGAAGTTGTAATCTTCAGGGAGAACTACAGAGAGAGCGCATTAGGTCGATCAACGATTCTGGTCTTCATGAAATTGCTGTTCCGGTTAAGCTTTTAAATGGGCAGATTAGCCTTGAGATTAAATCCACCCAGGGATGTTTCATTGAAGAGGCTTATTGGTATACCACCCAGTCACCCTATCAGCGCAAGATCAACCTTGCTTTGGCCTTTTGTACCTTTAACCGGGACGATTATCTATTCCCCAATTTAAAACTTCTTTCTCAGCAGCTGGATAACAGCGTTGATATAATGGTGGTGGATAACGCATCACAGATAGAGGAAGAAAAAATTAAAGCCTTTGGGGACAACTTTAGGCTTTTTCACAATCCTAATTTGGGGGGCAGCGGCGGATTTACCCGGGCCATGGTGGAAGCTCTTGAAAGTGATAAAAACTATAGTCATATACTCCTGATGGACGACGACGTTAAGATTGAACCTGAATCTATAAAACGCACAATTCATTTGATGGAGCTACTGAAACCCGAATATTATAAAGCATTTCTTGCCGGGGGTATGCTGCAGTTGGATAAAGCGGAAATGCTCTTTGAATTGACCGCAAACTGGAATGGCTTTAGAGTGAAGAATAATAAAAGGGATGTCGATTTAACCGATCATGCCCAGCTCTGTTCCGCCGACGAAGATTCCAAAAATAAAAACCAATACGCCGCCTGGTGGTATTGTTGCATTCCCCTTGATAAAGAGATGAAGAACGATTTACCCTTTCCCTTTTTTGTATACGGGGACGATATGGATTATTCCCTTAGAAGGGCCTCTGGAATTCTGACTATGAATGGGATCGGGATTTGGCATGAGCCCTTTACCAAGAAGTTTTCACCTATGATGAAAAGCTATTTCTTTTGCCGGAATACCTTGATTGTTAATGCACTGCACCGCCGGTTCGGCTATTTCAAAACGGCCTTTAATGCAGCGACCCATTTTTATGTTCAGCTTTTTGTGCACGATTACAGGTCTGCCGGGTTGGCTCTGGAGGCAGTTGAAGATTTTTTGAAGGGACCGGAGTTTATTTGTTCTTTGGATGAAGAAAAGCTCTTAAAAGACAAATATCGCCCAACTCTATTTGAGCCGAGAAAGAAGGAAGACCTTGACAGCTGTTATATTATACAGGATAATTTTAAGCGTTTTAGAAGTGTGATTTATTTTTTTCATAAGCATTTAGCGGTTAGGAAGTACCAGGAAGATCTTTATGAATTCAGGCAGCGGGATATGGGATCTTTTTTTAGGTTGTGGTTCCGCCGCTTTTCTTTGTCTCTAAGATTTTTCTTTCGATATGGATCGGTGGTTAAGGCCTATCGTAGAATGCAGCTGAATAAAGACTTCTGGATGAGACGCTTCAACTAATCTTCGGGAGATTCAATAGGTGATAAATAATATTGACGTGGTCATTGCCGGTGCAGGATTGAGCGGATTAACCGCAGCCCGGGCCTTGGCCGATGATGGCAAAAAGGTCTTGGTGATTGAAAAAAACACCCAAGTGGGCGGCCATTGTTATGACTATTTAAATGATAAGGGAATTTTAGTACAGAAATACGGCCCACATATATTCCATACGAAAAAGAAGAGCGTTTGGAATTTTATGTCACGCTTTACCGATTGGTATTATTACCATCATGAAGTGAAGGGCCTGATGGATGGCCAGATGGTGCCTATTCCCTTTAATTTGAACAGTATCACTAGCCTTTTTCCAAGGATTCTAGCTGAGAAATTAGAATCGAAGCTACTTGAAAAGTATCCTTTAGGCTCAAGAGTTCCCATTTTGGAATTGAAGAAATCCGAAGATGAGGATCTTCAGTTTTTGGCACAATTTGTCTACGAAAAGATTTTTCTGAATTATACAGCCAAACAATGGGGCGGCAAAAAGCCTGAAGAATTGGACTCTGCTGTTTCTGCCAGGGTTCCTGTTTTGGTTTCCAAGGATAATGGGTATTTTCAAGATCCTTACCAGGGAATACCCATGAAGGGATATACAAAATTGATGGAAAGAATGGCTGATCATCAAAATATCCATCTGTTGCTGAATACCCGGGCCGAGGAAGTGGTTGAAATTAAGGATGGCAAGATATTTATTGGAGGCAAGACTTTCTCTGGTAAATACATCTTTACAGGGCCGGTGGATCAGTTGTTCGGTGAATGTTATGGGGAACTGCCCTATCGTTCGGTGGATATGAAAATGGAAACCTTTGCACAAGAGGGGTATAATCAAGAAACTGGCGTGGTGAATTATCCCAATAATTATGATTTTACCCGTATTACGGAATTTAAGCATTTTCAGAGAGATTCAACTATGGGATATACAACCCTTTGTAGGGAGTTTCCCCAGGAATATGTTAAGGGAAAGAATGCACCCTTTTATATTGTGAACAATAAAGATTCCCAAGAATTGTATGAGAAGTATAAGGCACTTGAAGATGGGGTGAAAAACCTGTATTGTCTGGGGCGATTGGGTGAGTATAAGTATTATAATATGGATGAAGCTGTGGCTTCTGGGTTGAAGCTGGTGGAGCATTTTTAGTTTCTTTACCTGTTTTGTGATAAAATCATTATGGAGTTAAGGTTATAATATGTATCTAAAACGGTTTTTCCATGATTTAAAAAAATATAAACATTTTATTGTTTTTTCTGTGAAATCCAGTTTAAAAGCTGAGTTAAGCAATACAGTTTTGGGTTATCTTTGGTGGCTACTGGACCCCTTACTGCATATGATAATCTATACCTTTGTGGTACAGGTCATATTTAAACGAGCGGACTTTGCTTTCCCCCTTTACCTCTTTTGTGCTTTGCTTCCCTGGAAGGTGGCCTCTGTAACATTGGGTCGGGGCACTTCTTGTGTAAGAGCTAACGCCGGCATTGTAAAGCAGGTCTATTTGCCCCATTTTATCTTAACCCTGGTTATCATTATGACCAACACTGTCAAACTGGGTTTTGGTTTATTGTTGCTGTTGTCCATGGTTTTGCTTTATAAAATTCCCCTAAGCTGGCATTTGATTGAAATTATCCCCGTTTATATTGTCTTCTTTCTTTTTTATTGGTCCTTATCGTTATTTTTGACCCACATGGGCGTGTTGTTTGAAGATATGAGTAATTTAATTAGTTATGTCCTTATGTTTTGGTTTTATGCTTCACCCAGTATGTGGTATTTAAAAATGCTCAGCCCTGAAAATTTGAAATTGATGGCCTTTAACCCCAACACCACCTTTTTTACCAGTTTTCGACAGATCTTTATGCATCAATCTTCTCCGGATTATAAGATGTTGGGCATCTGGCTGGCAGTGAGTTTGGTAATATTATGGCTGGGCATCATTTTGCTGTATAAATCAGAAAAAAATTATAGTAAGGCTATTTAGATGAGTGATATAGTACTGGAAGTTAAAGACGTTCACCTGAGTTATCGTTATTATCAGGCTCAGGCTTTAAAGCAGTTGATTCTCCGCAAGGAGAGAAAAAAGATTAATAAATTTGAGGCACTTAAAGGCATTTCTTTTCAAGTAGAAAGGGGAACCAATATGGGTATTATCGGTTCTAATGGATCGGGTAAGTCTACTCTGCTTCGAATTCTGGCTAATACCTTAACACCCGATAGCGGGACGGTAATAAACCGTGCTGGTTCTGTAACTTTATTAAGTCTTGGGGTAGGGTTTAAACCCGATCTTACGGGGTACGAGAATATTTATTTGAATGGTCTTCTTTTGGGGCTTTCTCGAAAAGAGATCGACCAGAGGATGCAGGCCATAGTAGACTTTGCCGAGCTGGGAGAATTTGTACATAACCCTGTGCGGACCTATTCTTCGGGGATGAAATCCCGATTATCCTTTTCTGTGGCTATCAATGTGGATCCCGAGTTGTTGTTGATAGATGAATTATTCAGCGTGGGAGATGAGCACTTCAAAAACAAAAGCAGTGAGAAAATCATTTCCCTTATTCAAGATAACCGTACGGTTATTATGGTTTCCCATAGTTTAGGCCAAATCAAGAGCTATTGCGATAAAGTTCTTTGGATCGATAATGGAGAAGCAAAGGGATTTGGAGAGCCGGAAGAGGTTATCGCTGCCTATCTGGAGTCTGTGAAATGATCCTGGAAAAAACATGAATGAGCAAAGCTGGGACAAGAGGCAAAGGCTTCTAAAACAATACAAAAGACGGTTTCTTCTTATTCTGGGCAAGCGTTTCATGGGCTTCCTGGTTCATCCAATTAAAACCCTGGCCTACCTGCGGGATAAAAGACTGCTGCTTTCCTCGGGCCTCTTTGACGGAAGCTATTATTTGCAGCAGAATCCTGATTTGTTCGAT
>JAQICO010000421.1 GCA_027858495.1 Spirochaetaceae bacterium | reverse complement strand
TAACACATCGCCTTAGTCGCTGGCGCCGCCGTCCTGGCGGCTATTCCTCCCTATTCGGTCGGCGCTCCCGCGGTTCGTTTCCCCCAGAACGCAAAAATGCCCTCTGCTTTTGCAGAGGGCATAATAACATCTCCAGGGGGAATCGGCTTCCTGTCGCTGCTTCCTGCAGCTCCATACAGCCCGCCTTAGTCGCTGGCGCCGCCGTCCTGGCGGCTATTCCTCCCTATTCGGTCGGCGCTCCCTCGGTTCGATTCCCCCAGGACGCAAAAAAGCCCTCTGCTTTTGCAGAGGGCATACTAACATCTCCAGGGGGAATCGAACCCCCGTTGCCAGGATGAAAACCTGGTGTCCTAACCCCTAGACGATGGAGACAAAAAATGAGCCGCAATGGGTTCGAACCAGTGACACACGCCTTAAAAGGCCGTTGCTCTACCAACTGAGCTAGCGGCCCGTGAAAAAAGTTTCCTACAAATCTAATTGAATTGCAAGAATAATACCAAAAGGTTATCCACGGATTCCCTTTCGATTTTCATCTCCAGGGGGAATCGAACCCCCGCTGCCAGGATGAAAACCTGGTGTCCTAACCCCTAGACGATGGAGACTTGTCGTCCGCCATGACTAGTTAAGCGGGAACGAGAGAGAATGTAACAAAGTACGGTGAAAGTGTCAATTATCCCATCGTATAAAAAATAAAAAAATATCTCCGCCTTTCATTAAATCTGAAATTATGAGTCTTCATTAGAAAGAGAACTATCACTGGCATCCTTCTTGGATGTAATAGAAGGCAATTTAAAACGTAGTTCAGCCACAGCACCCATCTGCTGCTGCTGGCCGGAATGACTGCCTAATTCATTGGAATATATTGCAAAATCGAATTCTCCCAATCTAAAATCTATACCGGTTCCAGCTGTAAAATATCCGCCATTTAGACCGGCCCTGAGGGAAAGCATAGAATATAATTTTATTTCACCACCCAAATGAAGCTTACTCAGGAAAGACTGTTCAGTATATCCCTGAAGATCTAATTCATCATAACCAAGTAAAAGGGGAGTTTTATAACTGATCTGAAATTGAGGTCTAAATAACCAGGAAAGATCCCCTAGATCCGGTGTCCAGTTTGCTCCCAAGGTTAGAGACATGGGTGTTATGAAGGAAAAATTATTTCCAAGTGTAGTACCGGAAAAATTTAAATTTGCTAATTTTTCTGGGACTGTATATATCATATTATATCTTGTGTCGGCTATGTCCCTAACAGCCATTGCAAAGGAAAAATCTTTATATTCAGCAATAACCCCCATATCGAAGGCCAAGGCAGAACCGGCCAGGGTATCTAACTTCATCGGATCCAGAGAATCTTCAGTAATTCCAGAAAGGGCAAATGCATCATCTAAGCTAAGTGGTGTAATAGTACGGTACATGGGTCTTACATCAGCCCCAACGCTGAGCCTTAGCTGATCCTCAAGAAAATAGAAATCATAGGCATATCCTACAACATATACAATATCCGAGACCAATTCACCGGAAGCATTAAGGATTAAGTCTTCCTGGGGAAACATCATTTGAGAATGTAGAAACAATCCGGTACCTATATGTTTACCCACCCAACCGAAACCCAAATTTGCTCCTAGGCCCAAGCCGTTCTCCACTATATTATCAATTACAAGAGCAGCCATATCATCGCTGAAACTACCATCTATAGTTTGTGAATAAAGGGTGAAGGGGTCTCCTTTGACATCAGCCTGAATGGCCAATAATGTTATCTCAGTAAAATCCGAGGAAAATCCTGCAGGATTTGTGGTCAATGCAATAAAGCCCTGTGTATCGGCGATATAAGCCCCCCCCATGGCCATAGAGCGAGAGCTGTTCCAGGTATATTCGGGCATAAAGATACGCTGGCTTTCCCCATGCAATAGAAGAGATGTAAAAAATATTAAACCCAAGAATAATTGTTTTATTTTAACGGTCAAGTTAAGCTCCAAAAAGATCCGCGGCAGTACCTTCAATCAAGAGGTCTCCCAGGGTAGAACTATATATGACGAGAAACAAATCCGCACCGAAGGTGTTAACCAGATTTTGTGTCATATCCTCTTTAGTAAGGTCTCCATCTCCACCATCGGAAAACAAATCCAACTGAGGATTGCTGTTTAAATCGTTGACATCTCCGCTTTGAATAAAAGCCACAATCTCCTCTGGAGAGTTATCCAGACTGCCGTCCCCATCAGGATCTGCCAAGACTTGCATCATGCCACTTAAAAAAGCAATGGTACCTAGTTCATCGGGATCAACAGAATTGGGAATTTCCCCCTGACTACCCAATAGGCTGCCATAGCTTTCTAAACTTTGTGCTGTTAATAAAAGGCCATTAACTTGATTTTCCAATACTTGGGGATCATCCGAATCCATCAACTGAAAAAATAGATCCGACGGGGAATCTAAAGTAACAGTACTTTGATCTATAAGAATATCCTCAACCAGTTGGTTTATATTATTCACAGCAGATGCAGCTGTGGATAATTCCATGATGATATTGCATTGAACTACCGCCGCTTCCATGGCATTTTCCGCAGAGCTGTCAGGATTGTCCATAATACTTTGTAAATCATTGATGATTTGTTCAACCACTTGAGTCTCTTCCTGGGCAAGCTGATCATAAAAATCCTCATCAGCCATGGCAACCAATAACTCATTTAGCGAAAGGTCTTGAGGACTGGAATAGTCTCTTTTATCTATGGAATCATAAAGATTGCTCTGAAAGATTCCCTGACAACCCAAAAGAACCAACATGGAAAGGACCGGCAAAAAGTATTTTTTCATGGAACCTCCTTCTCTGTTAAGTCAATGTAGGGAGTAAGAGATATCACCTTCCATCCTCATTGTTTAACCAGTTATTCTTCAATTAAAATACCCTAAAACAGCAGGTATTACCAGAAGTTTTCCCTAGTCATCCTGAAGTATGGCGTTATAATAATATTCGAAACTGTCAATAAGAGCGATCCAGGATGCCTCGATGATGTTATGATGTACTCCCACGGTATCCCAGGTTCGATTTCCGTCATAGGTGGATACAAATACCCTGACCTGGGATTCCGATGCCTCGGAAGGATTGAGTACTCGAACTTTATAATCCACCAGTTTTAATTTCTTTAAAAAAGGATAACTTGGTTCAAGAGCATCTCTTAAAGCATGGTCCAGGGTTCCCACAGGGCCGATTCCAGTACCGGCACCCATAACCTGCCGGCCATTTAGATTCAAAAAGAGCCGGGTTATCGTTTTTGAGCTTTCATCGGCCGATTTAAAGGATTCCATATGGTAGTTTGTCAATTCAAAAAGCGGTTTATACAATCCCAGGGTTTTTCTAATGATTAAATCAAAGGATGCCTCTGCAGCCTCATATTCATAGCCTAGCTGTTCACGGGTTTTTAATTCAGTGATAAGGGCGTGAACTTCAGGTGATTTTTTATCAAATGTTCCATAGGGCTTTAGCTTATGCACAATGGTGGATTTTCCTGCTAATTCAGAAAGAACGATTTGCCGGGTGTTACCCACTTTCTCCGATGGAATATGCTCCATGATGGTGGCATCTTTCTCGATGACATCGGCATGTTGACCGGCCTTGTGCGAGAAAGCGGCACTTCCGACATAGGGAAGACGTTTATCGGGAATAAGATTGGCCACTTCTGCGATATAACGGGCGAAGGGGGTGAGTTCTTCCAATGCACCGGGAACCAGTACCTCTTTATTCATTTTCAAAGCCAGATTGGGTATAACCGTGCAAAGATTGGTATTGCCGCATCGTTCACCCCAGCCGTTCATGGTGCCCTGTATATGATTAAATCCATAATCCACAGCCAATAGAGAACCCGCAACGGCCATTCCTGTATCGTTGTGTAAGTGAATACCCACATTGGACAGCCCAAGGTCTTTGATTGCATTATAGGCCTTTTCAAGATCCTTTAAAATTGAACCGCCATTGGTATCACAGGGGACAAGGGTACTTGCACCGGCGTCATTGGCCGTTTTAAGCACCTTCATACTGTATTCTGGATGTTCTTTAAAACCATCAAAAAAATGCTCGGCATCAAAGATTACTTCACGCCCCCTGGAACTGAGAAAAGAGACAGAGTCGTGTATCATTGCCAGATTCTCTTCTGGATTGGTTTTTAATACCGAATACACATGGGCCAACCAGGATTTACCTACGATGGTTACCACTGGTGCATCAGAATCTAATAAAGCCTGTAAATG
>JAQICO010000396.1 GCA_027858495.1 Spirochaetaceae bacterium | reverse complement strand
TTATAATAAACTTGTCCAAATCCCTTATTGCCCTTTAAACTGAACCATATTCTCACAGGAGTTAAAAATGTTATTTACTCTTATCAAACATCTATGGGACTTTGTTACATTGGTTGGCGGTCCTGTATTATATCTTCTTGGATCTTTGGCCATGTTCCTCTTTGGAATGAAGCTGATGAGTGAGGCCCTTCACCGAGCCTCCAGCGAAAAGCTTGAAAAGATTCTATATCACATGACGTCCAATCGTTTTACAGCCCTTTTAACAGGATTTATGATTACGGCAGTAATCCAGTCCTCCTCGGCAACTACCGTGATGACCGTGGGTTTTGTCAATGCAGGTCTAATGACCCTGAGGCAGTCCATTGGGGTAATCATGGGTGCCAATATAGGTACCACTATAACCGGTTGGATTGTCTCTCTCTTGGGTTTTAAGGTGAGTATGAGTGCACTGGCACTACCATTGATGGGTATAGGTCTTCCTCTATTTTTCTCAAAAAATGGTAACCGTAAAACCTGGGGTGAGTTCATCTTCGGTTTTGGCATTCTATTCCTTGGGCTTGCGGAGATGAAACATGCCTTTGATTTTGATGTTTCCGTAGATAGCATCAGTTTTCTAGCCCCCATGGTGGGGAAAGGCCTTTTCTCCACCTTACTATTCTTGCTTGCAGGAATAGTACTCACCCTGATTCTTCACTCCTCCAGTGCGTCCATGGCCATTACTCTGACCATGGCTTTTGGTAAACTGATACCCTTTGAGGCAGCGGCCGCCATGATCCTTGGTGGAAACATTGGAACCACAGTGGATGCTTTCCTGGCTGGGCTGGGGGCCAATACCAATGCAAAACGAGCCTCCTATATTCATATTCTTTTTAATGTAGCAGGTACCATTATAGTTGTCATATTATTCCGGCCATTCACCACTCTTGTCCAATATATTATACCAGGTAACGATGTAACCTCTGTAACCACCGAGCTGGCAGCCTTCCACACTTTGTTTAATCTGTTTAATACTATTTTATTCATTGGCTTTGTACCCCACATGGAACGGCTTATCAAAAAGTTGGTTAAGGATGAGCCTGAGGATGCGAGACGGGGCAAATATAAACTGGAAATGATAGAAGCCCCTCTTCAGAACACCGGGGAATTTAACATAATGCAGGCGGAGAGAGAAATTCGCAACATGACCCATTTGACCTTGGATATGTTTAAAAATTACCGTAGCTTTCTCAATGCCCCTACTACACCGGTGGCAAAACTTTTAGACAAAGTTAAAGATGATGAAGATTACAGTGATCAAATGGAAGAGGAACTGACTAACTTTTTGATACAAACCTCCATGGTAACCTACGATGAAACCCATCAGCGAAGAATTAGTTCTCTTCTTCGAATGACCAATGAATTGGAAAGTCTTTGTGATAATATTTACAATCTGATGCTTCTAGCAGATAGGAAACAGAAGAAAGAATTGGATTTCCAGGACGAAGACTGTCAAAAGATGATTCCCTATTCCGATGTTATCAAGGAATTTCTGGAATATATCCTCAAACTGGAAAAACAACGTACAGGACATGGTAATATTGAAGATGCCTATATTCTTGAAGAAAAAATTGATTCTCTCAATAAAAAAATGAGCAAAAAGAGCCGCAAGTCCATAAGTGGTAAATCCTCTGTAAAAAGTGAGCTTCTTTATCTGGATATGCTAAGATTTATGGAACAAATGGGAGATTATTGTTTAAATATTGCAGAAGCGATAAAAGAGGGCTATTAATAGTTATAGGATGGTTCTGTAACTAATTTTGGAACCATCCGGTTGTATATAAAGAGGTAACTATGAATACAATAGCCAAAAATATAATTCTAGTTGTAGCAGGCCTTTTATTTGCCCTGCTACTTCTATTTATCTATTCCCAGTTTATTACCCAGGGAAGGGATAATCCCGAGTACTTTCCGCTGAACCGGGAGGGTGTTTTTGTGGCAGCACTTTCCGGCGAAGTATATATTTTAAGAGAGAATGAAACCATCAAAGCTCAATTAGGACAAAGCCTATTGGAAGGTGATGTACTGAAGGTGGTGGATCAATCGTTCTGCCAAATTCAGTTTGCCCAGCGTGGAACTGCCACTTTAAACAGTAATACCCTGCTTCGGCTGCAACGTTTTTTTAACGCAGATAAGGATATGGACATTGCCACAGAAATATTGATGGGCTCCATGTTATACCGGGTGAATAAAACCGAAGACAATCAACGTTTTCTTATTGAGTCTGAAGGGGCTATATATGAAATCACCGGGACGGATTTCCTCATAACCCGCAGCTTGGATGGTACAAGACTATCAGTAACTGAAGGGTCTGTACTGGTTCGGTCAAATCATGATCTTTGGAATCCAACCTACACAGAATCCAGTGAAGAATTATTCATTCCAACCGGTGCATCGGAACCTCAGCAGTTCAACAGTCATAGCAGTGGCCAGTCGAAATTGATGGAAGATCTATTGGAAATCTCAGAGATTTACATAAAACCGGAGCAGCCTGATCCTGTAATGATCCAATTAGAAACTATTCCCCAGGGAGCAAATATCTATCTCAATGGTCGAAAAATAGGAACCAGTTCCTTTCAAGGATTATTTGATCCTAATCTTAGGCTGAATTTTCGTGTAAGAAAAAGAGGATATGCCGATGGATTACTGGTGGTAGAAACCGAAGGCGAGACCAACCGGCTCTATAGGGTTGAACTATCTCCTCTACGCCTACAGGATAGTTTAAGACAGCAAGAGGAATTCCCAATACAGGAAGACCCTACCGAAGAAATAAGACTGGAATACCAAGGACAGTTGGAGCAGAGGGAAGAACAGCTTCAGAGGATTGAATTGGAAAGACAGGATCTTCAAGAGGAAATTCAACAAAGCCAAAACAGAAATGATAATCTGCAACAGCAGCTAAGCAGTAGTACCCAGGAAATAAGTCGCCTGAAGGAATTGATACTGCAAATTCAACAACTGGCAGATCAATAGAACTATTTCAATTGAGGGACCTGTCCAGCCAGACTTGTCAAAGCTTGTACAACAGGTTCCCTTCTTCGAACGATATGGCCTTCAAGTTCTTTTCGGCGAGTTTCCATTTCTTTTAGTTTCAAGGCGCCTGTTGTTCCGGTTGATCGACGGCTTTTTAAAGCTTCATAGGGATCTCGTGTTTTTAATTCTTCAAGACTTAAACCCACTTCTATATAGGCATCTCTAAAGCTTTTCCCTTGTCGGACCAATTCGATTGCCCTATCGGTGGCATAGATATCGGGAGTAAATCCCTTGATCAGCTGCTCTTCATTGACCTGCAATTCTTCCATGGTAAGCTTAATAATCCCCATGGATAAAAGAATCTGTCTGCAGCCCCTTAAAAAGGGTTCCTTGGTTTCTTGAAAGTCACGGTTATATCCCGAGGGCAGAGAACGCAGAATATTCTTAACTTGCTGGGAATAGGCCGAGATGCTTCCAGATTTTGCCCGGATCAATTCAAGTCCATCGGGATTTTTTTTCTGCGGCATAATACTTGAACCACTGCAAAGTTTATCTGGTAAGGAAAAATAGCCAAACTCGGGTAAGGAATAGAGTATCATATCCTGGGCCATTTTACTGAGGGTCAATCCGGTCTGATCCATAAGATCCAATAAAACAGATTCAATTTTACCCCTGGAATTTTGTACGTATAAAACATTGTTTTGTACTTTGGAAAAACCCATGAGCCGGGCTGTCATTTCTCTGTCCAAGGGTAAAGGAACACCATAGCTGGCTGCTGAACCCAGGGGATTCTGATCGACCAATTCCCAAAGTCCGAGGGCCTGACTCAACTGGTCCATCAATTCCTCAGCCCAAGCTCCAGCCCATAACCCAAGAGATGACGGCATGGCTATTTGCATATGAGTACGCCCAGGCATGGGAACCATTTCATGAAGTTCCGCAAATTGAAAAAGCTCTTTAACCAATTCATTAAGGCTTTTCATATATTCTAAAAGAAAGGCCCGGCTATATAAGCGCAAAGCCGTTAAGACCTGATCGTTTCTGCTGCGGCCGGTGTGGAGCCGCTTGCCGGCGTCGCCGATGCGTTCGACCAAGGTGGCCTCAAT
>JAQICO010000267.1 GCA_027858495.1 Spirochaetaceae bacterium | reverse complement strand
ATGAGATAGCCAGGGAAACCGCTAAATCGGCTTCTACAGGGGGAGATTCTGTCAACGAAACGGTTAAAGCAATGAAGGACATCGCTGAAAAGATCAGTATCATCGAAGACATCGCCCGGAATACCAACATGCTGGCCCTAAATGCAGCCATCGAAGCAGCTCGGGCTGGGGATGCAGGAAAGGGATTTGCTGTGGTTGCCTCAGAGGTTAGAAAGCTGGCGGAGAATTCAGGGAAAGCTGCCGGAGAAATCACTGAAATTTCTCTTAGTAGCGTCAAGGCAGCGGAAAATGCCGGGGAAGTGATCAACGGTTTGATTCCCCAAATTGAAAAAACCGCCGAACTGGTCCAAGAAATCACTTCAGCCAGCCAGGAACAGTCCAAGGGTGCAGAACAGATAAATGCAGCCATCCAGCAGTTGGACACGGTGATTCAGCAAAACGCCTCAGCCTCCGAAGAGATGGCCAGTATGTCCGAAGAATTAAACGGTCAATCGGATATGATGAAAGACAATGTGTCCTATTTTACCCTGGACAGCCATGGAAGTACTTCTGCGCAGTATTTACCTGCCCCTGAGGTTAAAACCATGCAGCACCATGTGGCCCATATAAAAGGAAGCCCTGCAGAACATGCACAGAAGAATATATCCCAGCACCAGGAAACAGAAACTGCCGGCAGTACTGAAGGCGTTGAGGAATTCTAGGAGGAAACCATGTCACAGGAATATCTGAACCAATATTTAAGTTTTAAAGTGGATAAAGAGCATTATGCCCTGGATGTGGCCTCGGTCCGGGAGGTGCTGGAATATACTGAAATCACCAAAATCCCCCGAATGCCCTCCTATATGCGCGGGGTTATTAACATAAGGGGTATGGTGGTTCCCATCGTAGATTTAAGGATAAAATACCAACTGCCCCAGAAGGAACCTACCGTGGATACCAGCATTATTGTGGTTGATTTGAATATCAACGAGGAAACCCAGTTGATGGGACTAATGACCGATTCAGTGGATGCGGTTCTGGATATCCCGCCAGAAGAGATTCAGCCGCCGCCTTCCATGGGCAACAGTATAGACGCCTCCCTAATAAAGGGCATGGGAAAAACCGATGATCGATTCTTAATTATTTTGGATCTGGAACGTCTGATCCTACAGGATGAAATTCAGGCTATCATGGACAAGACGGCTGTTTGATATTGCCCCCCCCCATTTCTGGAGACAGATCCAAAGATTCATCGGATCTGTCTCCTTTTTTAATTATTAAACAAAAAAGGAGCTGCCAAATAGGACAGCTCCTTTAAATAGACACTTCTATGCTTCCTTAATATAGGTCCACACGAATACCCATTATCATGTTAAATTTAATCCCATAACCTTCCAAATCTGGTTCTTCAAATTGATATACCAAATCCTCTCCGTCCAAAAGGTCACTCTTTTGAATTTCAGCGGTGTATCCCCAATAGGGTTGAATTCCCCAGGTGGTGGTGAGAACCACTCGTCCCAGTAGAGTATTCTGGTTGCCCCAGGAATCTGTCCAGTAGTTTTCCCATTGCTGCTCGGCGGGATTATTTTCGTCAATCTCATAATCCTGATACATTTGAGTCTTAAAGTTCACATCCACATCCAGAGCAATTCCTTTGAATAGTTCTTCCCGTAACCCAATACCAAAGCCTACGCAAGCATTGGGATCGGTCCATATTTCAGGGCCTTCTCCACCCATGAAAAAGTGATTGTAAAACCAATCGTTTCCAGTCATAAGGGAATAATAGGTCTCTGCCCGGTCATCCATTCCAGTCCAGGCACCCAGAGTGGTTATTCCCTCTTTGTAAATATTCAGTAATCCAATAGGCATACCGTCCAGACTGTTCCCAATGTTAATAATTCCAATTTGTGTACCCGTGGCATCACCTTCTACAATGTTTATAAAACCAGCGATTTGAGCTCCATCCAAATCTTCTTTGACATAGTTTATGAAACCTCCGATTTGTGCTCCCTCTAAGGATCCCCTGGTAAAATTACCAAAACCGGAAACTTGAATACCATCAATATTATCCCTTGAAAGATTCAGAACTCCGCTAAACTGTGCTCCATTTATCGCACCAGTGGTAATTCCAACCACTCCGCTAAGTTGGGCACCCTCAAGTTCTCCCTGGATATGCCCATAGGTCCCCGATGCCTGAAGACCAGAGAATGACCCTCGGGTAATACTATATATTCCCCCGACCTGAAGACCATTACTGTGATCCTTGGTATACGCTCCAAGGTATCCCAGCTGCATTCCTTCTAAAGCTCCGGCATAAGCCATAAATCCCAATTCCGTATTTACCACCTTATTGGATACATTATAGGTACCAACGCCTGGAACAAAGGTTAGTGCAAAGGGAACTTCGTCCTTGTATCGTCGTTGTATTCTGTTACGTTCATTCAAGGGTAATTCACTAAGATCCCTGGATTCTGTTTCTTCTTCCATGGTGGAAATATCATTGCTTGTGATGGAAGAATTTCCCAGCAAATCATCTCGAATCAATTGAATCCCTTCTCTGGAAATAACGATGACTCCGTCACTGGTTTCGATGGTAATACTATCGTCATCGGTCATATCCACCGCTGTTTCACCACGGCTGCGGGTCTCTTCTAATCCTACAGGAGCCATGTCCATGGGGCCCAGGGTAAAGGAGCTGTTTTCAGCCAATGCAACAGGAGCGCTGCGGCTTACTCCGGTGGATTGTACTACCTGTACGGTATATTCTCCCGCAGGCAAAGCCAAGGGGAAGGCCTGTCCAAGAGGTTTGTCCATTTCAAGAACCAGAGCTCCCTGACCGTTTTTTATAAAAAACTGACCTTCCAAAAGTCTGTCCAGAATAAGAACCGAGGAAGGTTCATTGATATCAGTCATCACCAGGTCCCCGGAGCCGGTCAAATTGATTTCATAGGTGGGATGCTGAACTCCGCCGGTTTCCAGGGTTCGGTTGATGGTTTCACTATAACTATGCTGATACAGCTCATTGAGGGTGATCCGTCCGTCGCTGTTGTTATCTGCAGCGCCCCGTAAACCCGCAATGAGGAAATAGGTGAAAAAGGAACCGCCGATAAGATCCGATTCCTGGGATATTTCACTGGCCGAGGAGGATGTAAGATAGGCATGTCCCTGGGTATTTACAGAATCATCCAGCATAAAGGGAGCCCGGTGTACACCGCCCTTTGCCCGGGTAAAAGCACCGGAAGAACAGGAATCCAAAACCGCCACGGTCACTTCTGAGTTCAAGGCTTCCAAACGTTTTTTTACCTCGATGTAGGGTAGTTTCTCATTGCCTAAAATCATTCCTTCTTCATCTGAATGACCGGAGTAATAGAATATGACTTCCTTTTTTACAGAAGGGTCCAGGGCCGCAAAATCCATGGCCATTTGATCGAGAGAATCCAATACATCCTGAGGATTTGGATCGATCAGTATTTCGGAATGACTGGCTGGGATTCCTCCCAATTCAGTTAAGGTAGTGGCTAAAGACTGGGCGTCATCGTCGGCGTAACGCAGCCGCTGTACCCCCCTTCCTCCGTTGTTGGCCCCGATAAAGAGTCCCCAGCGCTGGGTTTCTGCACCGTCATTGGCAAAAAGCATGGCTGCAGCCATTGATAAAATTAAAACAATAGATATTTTTTTATTCATGTTCAGTTCCTCTTGTTAAGAATCAGACCATAGACATCCACACCACGGGGAAGTCTGTTTTCCAATAGAGCAGGCGCTGTAATGTCTGCCAATGAAAAGGGCTGTTCTGAAATAATCAGAAAGAAAGCTTCATAATCCGGTGCATTGTCCAGTTCATAGGACCAGGGCAGATAGACCTCTCCGCTACTGTCCAACAGCTGGGCTTCCTGACCGCTCATGGGGAAATGAACCGTCTGATTTCCTGCTCCATCCAGGGAGATTATTAATCCAAAGCTTTCTTGGGGGATTTCTTTATAAGCGATCTGCAGCAAATCTCCTGCCTGAGCATGGTCACCATCCACCAGCTTCTGAATATTATCACCTTGGTGGCGGTATATGGTCAGTTGGGGATCTGAATCACGGCTGCCTTTTACACGGATACCGTAGGGGTTACTATTGCTATTCTGCTGAATAAAAAAGGTTCCCGTCAGTACCAGTACCAGTGCTGCTGCAGCCATGGATAAACGGCTCCAGATTTTTACTTTATTCCGACGAATTTTTCTTTCCACTTGGTTAAATGGATATTTTATCAGAATTTCTTGATCGGAATCATCCAGTTTATCCAGCTCCTCTTGAAGATGAGGATATTGCCGAACCTCTTGGGCCAGGTGCTGGGGTAATTCACCTAGTCGGTATCGTTCCACCAACAGTTTTTCTCTTGCTGTCATTGTTTACTCTCCCTGCAGTTGGAGTCCCAGTTCCCTGAGGCCCCTCAATCTTTTTCTAATACCCGACACGGACATTCCCACGGTTTCCGCGGTTTCTTCCAGGGTCAGGCCATCGATGTAACGAAGATAGGCAATGGTTCTGGTGGATGCCTTGGTCTTAGAAAAAATCTGTTCCGTAAAATAACGGTTCAGTACTCTGTCTTCGGGGGCATCTTCCGATTGAATAATCTGCATGGCCTTGTCGGTCAATGCCACAGGACCCTTGCGGTTATCCCGGAGATAGTTCAAAGAAAGGTTGGTGGCGATGGTATACAGAAAGGACGAGGGGTACTGGAGTTTTTCCAGATTTCCTCTTTTAAATACCTTAAGAAACACATCCTGGGAAATATCCAGGGCGGCTTCCTCATCCTTCAGGATGGATCGGCATCTTCTGATGACCATGGGGCCGTAGGTTCGGTACAGTTTGTCAAATCCTTTGCTCACAGAACGCATCTCCTTAACGTTACACCCTTATAAACACAGGGGGTAAGCCAAACTGTTACCCTTAAAAATAGAAAAAAAGGGCGGCGCCTTCAAAATACCCCTATTTCTCAGGCCCACCACAGGGAAAGTGATCTTAACATAGCTCATATGGGGGAAAAAATCAGGGGGATGGGTATTTGAGATGATATGTTTTTTAAGAATTTGAACAACGTAAAGTTAGTGTTTTGTATTTGATGCATCCACCATCTCATGAATCCAGCCTGCTAGTTGTAGGGAGAGATCTTATTGAATCTTCAGACAGGATTAAATATGTGAAAACAATGATAGATGAACTTAAAGACATCTTAGAGGTTTAATTTGGGAGTAATTCTATAAAGTCTTTAACCACTCAGATTGGCTATTTCCCTGGGATTCAAGGAATTCTGAGTTATTTTTTCCCTGGAAAATACCTATAAGTCCTTGTATCCGTTCTTTCATAGATACCATGGCTTGATCGACAAAGGAACTCTCATAGGCATGGGTTCCCATTTCCAAGGTCCATTCCTGGGTATAATTCTTCCGATAATCTTTCCAAGATCGATTTTCTTTCTCTGACTATTTACAGCAGGGGAATTTTCTTCTATTTTTTTTAGGAAGTACAGGTGATGATAAGGAGAGAGGTATGGCTATTTCAATAATCCAGGGGACAAGTGAGCATCTTGACGACTGTGTGGAGGCGCTGCAGCATTCCACGTTAGGACAGGAATATTTTCCAACACAAGAACTGGCTTCCTCCGCCCTCTATCAAGGATTCACCAACGAAGAAATCTGGGTCGCTCATGATTACGAGAAGTGTGTGGGATTCTACTGGTTGCTCCCTCAAGGAGCATTTCACTCCTTTCCCTATCTGCATATTCTGGCTGTTCGCCAGCAGTTGCGAGGGCAGGGAGTTGGAAGCCAACTCCTCAATGATTTTGAGCGTCGTGCCTTTGCCGAGGCATCAAAGGTCTTTCTCGTGGTGGCTGATTTTAACCCTAGGGCCAGACAGTTTTACCGCCTGCACGGGTATAGGGAGGTTGGTGTCATTCCGGATCTGTATCGACCGGGAATCACGGAACACCTTATGATGAAAGAGCGAAACATCTCATGAGTCAGGGACTCATCACATGTTGAAGAACACATATTCATATCTGCCTGCTTAGTCAGGTTGGCTTTCCGTCTGCTTAGTCAGGTTGGCTTTCCGTCTTTATGTGACGGAGTAGCAGCGGACGACCAAACACGGCGAGGATAACCAGTAGGCCGAGAAAAAGGAGCGCCAGCGGGTCCGTTCGGATCAAGCGAACAATAAGGCCAACTGAAGCAGCAGCCCCCGCCAGTGTACCAAATCCTGTTACGATCCGAAAGCCTGCCCGTTGATAAAAGGCGAGCCCGCATACAACGGCAAATGTAAAGAGAAACGAGAGGCTGGCCGCCTCAACAAGTGTGGTTAGGCTTCCCACTGCGGCAAGGACGGCAGCCGCCGAACCCAGTATAATCACAGCCCTATCGGGGATGCCCGCCGCATTTTTGTGATCCAGTGTGGCGGGTAACTCCCCATCCTCAGCCACCCTGTAGGTGAGCCGCGCTGTGGCAAAGAGTGTAGCGTTGATAGCCGACCCAGTGGAGAATGCTGCAGCAATGGTGACGACAATGAGCCCCACTATTCCGAAGGCCTTGCGCCCCGCTATGGCCAGGGCGACCTCCTTATGCTGCACTACCTGATCCGCTCCAATCAGCATGGCTGTACCAAGGGCAACGATAACGTAGACAACAATCACAACTACGATGGCCAACAGTACCGCGCGGGGCAAGGTTTTTTGGGGGTTGTCGATATCCATATAGTCGTAGGTCAGCAGTTGAAATCCCTCGTAGGCCATGAACACCGACGCAGCACCGAACAGCGCTGCGCCGATCCCTGCGTCTGGCACACCCTGGGACAGCATGGGGGGATCCCACAGCACAAGCCCCCATCCAGCCAGCCCCACAAGTACGACCAGCTTAAACCACACGAGAACCACCTCAACACCGCCAGCTTCGTCAACACCCCTCAGGTTTAGACCAACAAACAAAGCCAAGATGGCAATACCTGCCAGACGAGGGAACCATGGCCCGAGCCCCACAACATAGCCGAGGTACTGCCCGAATGTGAAAGCATAGACCGCATTTGTGAGCACGTACCCGATGATGAGAACCCAGGAGAGGCTTCCGGCGAAACCCTCTGCATTGATCTCGCGGAGAAAAGTGAATGCTCCGCCCCCTTCACCGTAATGTGCAGCCAGCTTCACGTAGCTATATCCTGCAGCCAGGGCTATGAGACCTGCGGCCGCAAAACTGAGCCACGCCCATGCACCGGCGATGCCGACCACCACACCGAGTGTCGAGAAGATTCCGCCGCCCACCATGCCGCCAACGGCCATAGACCATGTCCCGTTGAAGCCAAGCTTAGATTTAGAATGATTCATGTTAACAATCCTTTAATCGTTCTGAAATCTGTACACTAAGAGGATGGGTCTTGAGAGCCTCAAATAAAAGGAAGGTTGTAAATGCTTGTTTCATTTAATTTAATCCCCTGAAAGTCAATATAGCAAATTTACCTATGAATGGCTAATGCATTAAAATAACTGTGCCATCTCTATCATGTCTATGGGGTTTCTCTATTCCCTTGATTTCTTTCATTCAAATAACAATATTCCATACATAGTTAGCATAAACTAACTTTTCAAATAAACAATCGAGGAAATAAAATGAAAGCAGCCATAATTAGAGGATACGGTAAAGAAGTTGAAATTGCGGATATAGCCAAACCGGATCTTTTAGAAGATAGTGTCTTAATAGAAGTTCATAGCGCCAGTATTAATCCCATTGATAATATTATAAGAGCAGGCTATATGAAGGATTATATACCCATCTCTTTCCCCTTTACCATGGGATATGACGTTTCTGGGGTAGTGGTTGAAGTAGGATCAAAGGTGAGCCATTTTAAAAAGGGCGATGAAGTTTATTCCCGCCCCACTGGGAATCTTGCCGGTACAATTGCTGAATACACCGTTGTTAATGAAAAAGAAATAGCCCTTAAACCAGCCAATATAACCCATAAAGAAGCTGCATCCATACCATTGGTGGGATTAACCGCCTGGCAGGCTCTTGTGACAAGGGGCAAGCTTCAAAAAGGTCAGAAAGTTTTGATTCACGCAGGGTCCGGTGGCGTAGGTACTCTTGCGATTCAAATGGCAAAACAACTGGGAGCCTATGTGGCCAGCACAACAAGCACCACCAATGTCGATCTGGTAAAACAACTAGGAGCTGATGAAGTAGTAGATTACAAAAAACAAAACTTTGAAGATGTAATAAGCGACTATGACTTAGTCATCGATATGATGGGAGGTGAAATCCTGGAACAATCTTTCAAGGTTCTTAAAAAGGGAGGAACTCTCATTTCCATTAAGGGGCAAGATACCAAGGAGCTGGCCAAAGAATATGATGTACAGTTCGATTCTTTCTTCATGTGGCCCAGCGGTGAAATGTTAACTCAACTTGCCCAGTTTATCAGTGATGGAGTTCTAAAACCCGTTATTGATCGTAACTACACCATTGATAAGACCCAGGAAGCCTATGACTATCTACAAACAGGACGAGTGAAAGGAAAAGTGGTAATTGCGGTAAAATAAGACCGGCTTCAGCTGCCTCAATTCGATTATAACTAGACAATAGAGGCTCCTGGTCGGTTAAGTACAATGTCCAGGTCTGTTCAGGGGCAACTAAGTAGAGGGGGAATTTCATAAAAAATATTATTAGATAAAACGTGGGAATAATCTTGGATAACGGCCTTATCAGTTACACCATTACTCTCCAATTTTGAGTTTCTATTTAATCCACTATCTATATGTATTTTGTTATACCGTCCCTACCCAGATAGGAAAATTTATCATGATTTTTAAAATCGAAAGTTAAATTAGACTTTTCCTATCCCCTCTTCCTCCAGAGGATTCTTAATTCTTAACTTTTAAGCCTAAAATTTCTTCCATTGGATTGAAGTCTTTATCATTGTGAATTAGCTGATAATCATTTTCTATACAAAAGGTTGCAATAATTACATCAATTGTCTTTCGTACAGTAATACCCTGTCGGCGTAAAAGTCTAAAATTATTTGCGGCCTGGATTGCATTATCCTTCCCTAAGAAATCTTGATATTCTAAAAAATCCATCATTTGCTTGGCTTGCTCAAAATCCTTTTGGTTTTTGAATCCCTGAAGAAATTCTGTAAGAATAATATCCCCAACAATGATTCTATTACCTACTAATGCTTCATCAATGAGTATTGTATGATTTGCTTCTATTCCTTTTACGTAATCTATCCACGCAGATGTATCTACAACAATCATTTATCCATTCTCATTTCATTTAAATCCCCATCCCAATTTAATTTGCCCTTTAATGACTTAATTTTAAGCTGATTTTTTTGAGCTATTAATAGTCTTAAACCTTCTTCAACTGTCTCTTTTTTTGTTTTAAACCCGGTTAGAGATAAGGCCTGATCCATTAATTCATCATCAATTACGATATTTGTTCTCATGAAGTACCCCTAATCATAATGTGTACCATACAGACACATTATACACATCTCCTTTTGAATAATCAAATTGTTTCTTGGCTTAGAAGCATCTTGTCTTTTTTTAGCGATCCTATTCTTTAAGGTCTCTTAACCTTCTTCCATACATTGTAAAATCATAAATAAACGATTATAATTATCCAATAACCCACACCCAAGGAAGTAAAAATGGAATTTGCAAAATTAAACACA
The DNA here is from genome assembly GCA_027858495.1 of Spirochaetaceae bacterium. Classification (GTDB taxonomy): domain Bacteria; phylum Spirochaetota; class Spirochaetia; order DSM-2461; family DSM-2461; genus JAQICO01. Next base: position 2,669 of record JAQICO010000267.1, on the reverse strand, counting down.
AAGGAAGAAATCCTCAAAAAGGTCAGCTCTTCCCACTTAAGTAAATTCAGCTCTGTATTTTCACTGCAGAGCCTTAAAAAAAAGGAACCTAATACCCTGGTAGTAAAAATGAGCCCAGCATCCTATGGGATCTGTCTATTCCTTATATTCGTGGGATTACTACTGGTGGGGTTGGAAATCTTTTCTCTTATCCGCCCGGAAATAGTAAGACAGTGGTATCACAATAACCGTTTCAGCATGATGGCTCTTGTCATCGGAGTAGCTATAAGCTATGGGGGATTTGCTCTTTGGAAACTGATGAATGTTAAACAGTATTTCCTGAGGGATCAACTGATGTACCGGGGAAAGAAAGAGTTGCCCTTTGACTCCCTAATTGCGGTTCAGCTTGTCTCTATTGACAATAATACAGCCTCAGAATTGAACCTGATACAAGATGATGGCGATAGAATTCACCTTATGGCTGCCGGTGGGGTAAAGAAACTGGAAGAAGCAGGCACCATGCTTTCGGAGTTTCTAAACAAACCACTGATTAGGGGAAACTGCTTTAGACCAAAAACCTAAAAAAATCATTTATCCCCCATAGATCTTGAATTATATTTTTGCCATATAATAACGAAAGGCTCATTATATATCCGAGGATCGGGGGAGATCACTTTCCTTCGTATTTCACCCCAGAAACTATTCCCCAAACTGTTCATACACCCCGGCCATTTCCCTAAGCATCGATCCATTACGCTAGGCCATGGTCATTTCAGCAATCACATAGGCCCGCTGAGCGGCTGCATCGTAATAAGATTGCTGTATTCGGTAGGATACCGGAGAAAAGGCAACTTCCTGTAATCGGCTTTCAAAATACTCCTGCATAACATCACCCTGACCGTTGGTTTTACTGTAATCCTGAAAACTGGTATTCAGGTCCACCTGGATCTGAAAGGCCAATCCTGCGACGGCCTTTGTCTCGGCAAGCTGCAAGGCTCTCTGCTGATCGGCCCCCTCATAACAGGCGGCATAGACCAAACCGCCTTCCGGTGCCTGGGGATTGAGATACCACTGGGGATAGCTGTCCCAATTGACTGAGGTCTGCTCCTGAGATTGGCCCTGCTGTTCCTGGGGAGACTGCGGCCGGGAAAGATCCATCTGAGCAAGCTGATGGTCGCTCAGTTTTAATCCGCCGTAGACCAGAGGAGTGAGGTCTCCCGCTCTCTCATTAACCACCGAATCACTTTGATACATCTCCATAACCAGACCCTCCTGGCGATTGACATTTCCTTCAACAATAATAGTTGTAACACTGTCCGCCTGTGGATTTTCATAACCCGGAAAATTAGGATCCACCTGATAATTCATTTTTACTATCGTTTCAATGTCAATTCTGCTGTAAAAACTTCCGTCAGCCTGCACCAAGAGAGGCCATCCCTGGAAATATTCATCTTCCTGGGTTCTTACCACCGGTTCAAAGAGTAAATATCCGTCTGTCAAATTCACCACCATTTCCCGGCCGGTGAGCCCATGACGGATAAGGTAGGATCCATTTAAACTTGCTGGGGCTAAATTATCAGAATCTATAGGCTTTAGGAATGCCTGGCAGGACATCTCTATGTTGTATCCCCAATGATTTTTTTGGGCTGTCCACTGCATTTCTCCACCTTCCCAAGATCCCGCCATTGACGTCAGGGAAGATTCCACCCGGCCGTCGGGCATTAGGATAAACTGCTTAAGCAGTGTAGGATCGATGAATGCTCCATCTATAAGCTCCACGGGAATGGCGGAATAACTTTCCCGGGATTCCATGTAACTTTCAATGCCCATGGCTCTATATTGCTCTTCCATTTCACTGTTTCGGTTCTGCCGCTTAAAGCTATAAAGGTACCAGCCGTCGGAAAGACTTTGAGCACTTAATGAAAGAATCATAAAAAGGAATAGCAATGTGAGACATAATTTTTTCAATGGAACCTCCGAAAATAAATGAACGATTAAATTAACTTATCATAATATGAGATGATATACCCTTTGTTGAAAAATTTCATCTCTATCATTTTGAATTATTAAATATAATTTACTGTTGCAAAAACGCTCTTACATGGTTCCTCACAGCCACAAATGAAATGAAATTATTCTATGCATTTTGGGAATAGGAATCCTCAACGTTTATAAAGGTAGAGCAATAATCGGTAGTAAGAACCTGCAACCCATTTGCCACTGCAAGGGTCATAAAAGCGAGCATGTCGGATAGCTCATCAGAAGGAGTGGCTTCATCATCACGGTTGTAACTGTAAAACAGATCTTCCCGGCCCACTCCGTCAATCGCCGCAATATAATCAGGATCAGGAGAACTTGATGATAAACCACTATCTATAAGAATCGAATGTCCATTTTGAGGAATAATAATTAAATCTGAATCCTGTGCGTGTGAGTATGTGCTTATTCTCTGAACGAAATCACGCATATCCTGGCGGAAGTCTCTAGTTTCTCCATCCCATCCTGATTGACAAGATAAAATTAAAATGGATGAAAGTACTACTGTAAAACCAAATAAACGTTGATATTTCATATTAATTTCTCCTTTTCCCTTTCTATGATTATATAATGAAAAAAGTGAAATCAAACATGCGTGATTATCGGATTGGACGAAGAGAAGTCAGCCCCGTATATATTCATTTTCATCGTAA
>JAQICO010000210.1 GCA_027858495.1 Spirochaetaceae bacterium | reverse complement strand
GCTATACAAAATTCCATACGTAGTTTAGGTGCCAAATCCCTAAGATTTTCTGGAGCATTTTCATCTATTACTACTTGGGTTATTCCATAGGTGTCTCTAAGATTTATAAAATGTACACCCCCGTGGTCTCTGTTGCGATGTACCCAACCGTTTAATGTTATTTCCTTGCCATGATCGGCAGCGGTTAATTGTCCACAAGTGACACTTCGTTTCATCTTTTCCATGGTGTCACTCTAGCATGACAGGCTTAAAAATATCAATATTTTGCTTATTGAAAGATTGATATTAAATTTGAAGGTCAGGAATATTCCGACCTGGATGAATTCTGGGATTCATCAAATATTGGAAAGTATAAGGTAAAGCAGCTTCCCTGCCCCGAGGAGGTTTCTACCAAAATGCTGCCTGAATGTTTTAAGGTACTGCCGTAGACCGTGGATAATCCAAGGCCTGTACCCCTGCCAAGTTCCTTGGTGGTAAAAAAAGGCTCAAAGATTTTTTCTTTCATCGTCTCATCCATACCCAGACCTTCATCGCAGAATTCTATACAAATCCAGTGCTTTTGGACTTTTTCAAGCTTCAATGTTTCTCTTTCTTTATCGTCTAAAACTTTATTAAGAGAGGTTATTAACAATCGTCCCCCTCTGGGCATGGAATCTCTGGCATTGATTCCCAAATTTAAGAAGATATTCATCAGCATGTTTTCGTTTCCATATACCATGCTGTGACTGGCTTTGAGATAGGTGGTAATTTCAATGTTTTTATTGATGGTTCGATGCAAGATTTCCAGAGATTCTTCAATGCAGCGATGGATGTCCAAGGATTTCATCATCACCACACCTTTTCTGGAGAAGGTTAAAAGTTGTTCTGTTAATTCTGCGGCTTTATGGGTCAGGCTTAGGGTGTTTTCAAGATATCTTCGTTTTTTTGGATCTTTTTCATCACTGAGAAGCAATTCTGTGGTACCTAAAATGCCTGCCATCATATTATTAAAATCATGGGCTATGCCACCTGCTAGTTTTCCAATGGCATCCAATTTTTGTACCTGTAGCAGTTCTTCTTCCAGCTTTTTCTTTTCTGTAATATCTTCTGCAACACCGATGATATATTTAATGCTATTATTAATATCCCTTAAAGGGAATTTATAAAAATGTACAATCCGTTTCTCTTTATTGCTTGATTGGCCTATCCCAAAGTCCTTTAACTGACCAAATTTGATGACCTCTTTGTCGTTTAGGATAAAGCGGTCGGCCATTTCCTTTGGATATATTTCTATGTCTGTTTTACCAACATCCTGCTGAATATTCACGTAGTCATTAAGTTTTTCTACCGCCCGATTCCAAAGAATGTACCGAAGTTCTTCGCCGACTATTTCTTTAACAAAGATTGCCAGTGGTATATTATCTATTATTCCTTTAAAAAGTGAATGCTGCATTTGCAGCTCCGCTTTCATTTTTATTAGCGGGGTAATAACTTCGGCCATTCCTAAATAATTATTGGGATTATTTTCCTGTGGATAACCATGGATGCGCATCCAATCATTATTTGGCTGTTCATTAATATTCATTGACATTTGGGTTATCAGTTCAAGATCGGAGCCGTTTTTGAAGGCCTGTTCAAAGGTGTTTTTTACTCTTTTACGATCTTGTTCTGGAAAAATATTCCATAGCTCTTCTGATTTGAAGCTATTGATATTTTCATTATCCTGGGTCAAATAAAAAATATTCTCCTTGGCCCTATATTCCCAGCGTATTATTCTAATTGCTCTATGGATAAGACGGAAACTGGCGGCATCTTTTTCTTGTTTCAAATGTAGCTTCTGTTCTAAGTCAACATCGGAAAGGGTTCCCAATATTTTTAATCGGTCACCTTCTTCGAATACACCACCTCTTAGTCTGATCCAAAGTTCTTTTCCGATTTGTTTTTTGCAGGGAGCTCTAAAATCAAAGCTTTCTTTTTTATGAATGGCTCGCCATATATTCTGCTCAAAAAATAAGCGGTAGTCAGGAACAAGATATTTGTCAAAAAAATCCTGCGGAATTCTCTGCCTAGGCTGTTGGTATCCAAGCAAATAATAACAATCTTCGCTTAAATCATAATTTTGTATTATTCCTTCAATTACATCTGCCTGGAAGCGGCCTTCTTTTATTCCTTTAAGTGTTCTATGGTAATCCGAGGTGAGTTTTGTACTTCTTTTTTGAATTTTTTTTAGCAATGTTATTAAATAAAAAATGACCAATAGAAGAATAAGAGTTATCTGAGAGGAAAAAATCAATATGGTCTGTGAACTCACTACTACTCTCCCTTGTTGCCTCTTTTAAATAATACTAGACATGGCGAAAAAAATATAGTCTTAAAAATCTATTTTAAAGTTATGTAGCAATTTAGGCAAAGGCTTTCTTGTATATTTTGTGATTATGATTATTCTAGTTTTTTATAAAAGACTATTTTAAATAAATTCTGTATTTATGTGCCATCAAATCTGGAACAAAGGAACGTTTTGTTTGTCTTAAGCCGGGTTTTCCCAAATCTTGCTCCATATTCATATATTTGTATTTTGACAGGAACTCTTTGGTAAAACGGTTAAACATCAATGGATAAATTCCCTTGAATTGGGTTAATCCCTTGGCAAAGTGGATGGTAAAGGTCTGATCATTCAGAGGTTCTCCCAGAATAAATCCTGCAGGCACTCCTTTAGCAAGGAAAAGGGCTCCACTAAGATCAAAGCCCTTGATGTCTCCTAGAGCTTCCTTACATTGGCAATAATCACTTACATTTATTTCATCGGGTGATGCTTGCTGCCATAAATCTAAAATCTGTAATGCTGATTCCAGAGTTTCTGGTCCAAGAGGAAGTATCTGCGGTTCATCAAATTCTCTAATGAATTGAGATATCAGATTGCGTTTCTTTTGAAGTTTTTTGCCAGATAGTTCTATTAATTTGTCCGTGGAATAGAGGTAGTCCGAATCATCGGGATTATATTCCCACCAAAAAAGATTTTCAGGAAAACAGCTCAGCCATTTTTCAGGAATGGGAAAGATCATATCAAATTCTCCACTCTTTAGTTGTTCTACAAGAAACTCGAAGCAGCATTCAGGATCTTCCTTGGTACTATGAAGGGGCATAATATAACGTTTTTGGTCATAACTTACCCCACCAATAAATAATGCTTTTTGCGCATCAATAATTTCATATTCATGGGTCTTTCTAAAAAAATATAGATTGGGAAAACAAAATTCCGAAAGGTTAAGACCCATGGCATTCAGTCTGCTGCCGATGGTCTCTCTATCTTCTAAAGACAAGTAGCGTCTGGACATTGTTCCCCCCTGTATTGTTTTAATATGATTGTAAAATCGTTCTTTAAATAATGTTCCACCAGTTCAATGGCCATGACCTGGGGAAAACGTTCCTCAATCATCTTGATTACTCTATTGGGCATGAAGTAAAAGTATTTGTCCTCCCTATCGGGTGATTTATCATGCAGCAGATTAAATACAACCGTTTCTTTGGACAGGTTTAAAAACTGTTCAATAGCTTCCAAGAGGAATTCCTCGTTGTTATCCATGTTTAAGTTAAAGATTCCTGAACTGTAGATAATATGAAAGCTTTTTGCACGAAAGGGACATTGATCAAATATATCGCTACAGTGAAATTCATGATTTCCGTGACGTTTCATGGCGTCGTCGATCATTTCAGGCAGAATGTCCACACCGGTATAGGATACGTCCAGGGTGAGGTTTTTTAAATGATCCAGTAGATGACCAAGACCGCAACCTACATCCAGTATCTTTTTTCCCTGAATATTTAAATAGTCCGTTAATATGGAAAAGCGTTCAAACTGAGCTTCACGGCTTTCCCAGCCCAGGTGTTCGAAGGACTGGGGATTTTTCCTCAGTTCTTGATTATAGTAATGATCCAGTATCTCGATTTTGTTCATGAAATTTAAGATAACAATAAAAAGACCAGGATTCCAGTTCGAAACTTGTAAAATAGTAATTTATTGAAATTCTTTACCACTTATTCTATCTAGAGTCACTTCCACTATTACAGTGTTCTTCACCACTGTGGGGCTATATTCCCATGTTTCCTTTGGACTGAATTGTTTCATAAGTACATTAAGAGCTTCAATTTTCTTGTCCTGGCCTTCTAAGATTTTTGCCGGTCCCCAGGCGATTACCGAACGGTATTTCATGGACCAGCGGCAGCCCTCATCGGGGTCTTCCACCATGTCTCCTTGCTGGTCCCATTCCAGGCAGACCCGAGGATTTTTTTCCAGCAGTTTGAATTTTTTACCTTCCCTGGCACCATGGAGGTATACCTTGCCTTGGGCGTAACCAAAATTCATAGGAACGATATAGGGCTCATCCCCATCGATCAGTCCAAGACGACAGGTTTTACATTGTGAAAGAAATTTCTCTATTTCATGAAAATCTTTGATTTCCCGGTCATTGCGCCGCATGGGTGATTGCTTCATAGAGGAAGAATAGCTGGATTTTGGGGCTAAGTCAAATATTCTTTAAGTTGGAAAAGTCATTAGGATAGGCTGTTAATAATTGGAGAATAATATCAATTGTTTTGGCTGCCTTAATACCCAATAGGATATTCCACCAGGGGATCCAGATCCAGCTTCACCATGGATTGGCAGGTATAACCCGCCGGTGCTGCGGTAAACATGGGCATGTTTCGCAAATAGACCCGGCCGCTAATCTGCCGGGGCATATTGCGCACACGAGGTCTTAAAAAATGTCGTAGGGATTCTTTGATGCTTTGCTCCAGGGCTACCCTTCGTGGATTATCGGTAAAGGCCGTGCCCTCGGCCCTACCTCCGGAGTCTTGATACCGGTTACTCATGGTAGATTGATAACGCAGGTTTTCCCGGTCGTCCAGACGATATTCTGCATGGATATAAAAGCGGCTTTCTTCTTGCCAGCTTCGGGTGATTATCAGGGAGGGATCTCCCCAGGGAATTTGTTGATTCAGCTCAATTTTAAAATATTCTTCTACATCCCGGGCTGCATCTCCCGGGCGATAGGTAACTTCCCAGCCGTAAAGGGCCGCTGAGAGGATATAACGTACATCTTCCAATAACAGTGGGTATAATTCACCAGAAATTTCTTCGTCGTTGTATCGTCCCACATTTTGTGGAACAATCCAGTCTTCCATTTCCCAAGGGCTGTAGCCCAGTAATCCCGCATCCAGCCAGAAGTCTCCTTGCAGCAGGGTTTGTGCCTGAAGAGGAATTAGGCTAAAGAGCAGAAACAACAGATATTTCATTTGATTGAATAGAGTCGGTATCCCCGGTACCCAAGATGATAAACTTCAATGAAGTCGCTCATGGTCAATACCAAATTGCCCGAGGGGGATTTAAAATCGTATTCCAGGATATTGGGAGTTTGAAACTCCTTCATATAGTTAGAAAGATCCAGTTCCAGCAGGGGGGGGGCAAGCATTTCATCGTTTTCTACAGAAACAACCGCAGCCAGCATTTCTGATGGGCCTTTTATCAGCCACCAGGCATAGTGTTCATCCACCCGGATATCTACAATTTCTCCCTTATCCAGGGTATGACTGTGCTTTTGAAATATGTCTTCCAGGGTATGGTATTTATCTAAAAACCCCCGGTCTTCTCTCCATATTAAACTGGATTTATGACGTAACGATGCTCCATATCCAGCGGACCCGTCGTTGATTCCCATCATTTCAAATTTCCTTCGTCCTGCCTGTCCGCAGTTCATAAAACGGCAGCAAAAGTGTTCTAAGTGAACCTTCTGACTGAAGCTGTGGCTATTTTGTTCGGCCAGGGAGAGTTTGGTGTAGATGGTGCCGGGAATCTTTCGGTTCTGATTAAATATTTTCAGTTCCTTCTGCTGGGCAAGAGATTTTTCAATATATCCTCTATCCAATCTCAGGGGATCTTCCTGATTTACAATACTGTTGAATCCCAGGGTTAAACTTTCATCCAGGTGTTCCACCTTTCCGCTTCCGATGATTCCGGCGGACTTCTTTTTGGCTCTGACATTATCTATTACCTGTTTTAAAATCGAAGCATCAGGACCCTCTGCGTGAAAGGCGGGTTGGTTTTCATCTTCCTGCACTCCGATGGCTCCATCCAAAAAGAGGAAATCGAATCCCCGGGGCTGCCATAGAGAAAAAATACGGCTGAAATAGTCTATGGTCTGATTTTGATATTGTCCTTTAGCCTGGGGATTGTCGGCCTTATAAAAGCGGAAGGAAGTAATATGCAGATCCTCTGAATGAGAAGTAAATACCGCCTCATCCTTTTCGTTGTCATAAACGATAAATAGAGGAATATAGCCTCGGTTTTCCCTGTTGGAAGGAACGGGAAAATAACCGGCACGCCGGAGTTCTCTATTCATAAAAAAGCGGTCCGACACGTCCATCTCCGGACGGCTGACCATTTCTTTAATCTCTGTACATATCTGTTCCTGCTGGGGTTCTGAAAGCATTTCGTCGTAGGATAGATGATTCCAGGGGATATGGTGGCGCTGTGGGTCCAGCTTGATCCATCGGAATAGTTCCGGTCTGCGGTAAAGAGCTTCGGCGTCTCTGGACAGGTGAAAGCTTAAATCCAACCCAACCACCATACCGCAGAGATGAGCCGCTTGGATAAAACATTCCAACTGTTGCTCGCCGGAGAATCCCAACTCCTCCAGCTCTGGTATAATCAGGCTTTTATCTATTTTTGAGTGGCTTAAAAGTCGAATAGCACTGTCGTGCTCGCTCTCGGTAAAGGGATCAAGCTGAACCGCTCCGGTTCGTAATGCAGGAAGCAGCATGGCACTTTGTAAAAAGTTAGCCTTGAGACCCGGAGTATAGGCGGCCTTTAAATTAATACGGGTGATATCTTTCTGTGCGATCCATCGGGAATCCCGTTTTCGATAAATGGGTGATTTATTGGAGTGCAGAAGAGACAGTCGGTAAAAAAAATTTGCCGTGACTGTCAAGGGATATTCCAAGAGCTGACGGTTCAGTCTTTTCAGACAGCCTTTGCTTTCATATTCCTTTAATAATCCCTGAGCTTCTTCTTTATGAATGTCTTGAGGTTCCAATAGATGGTTAACTTTTTTCCAGAGAGAATCCATAAATTCATTCTATCTCATAGGACATGGACTGGCAAGAAAATAAGGGTTGAGGCAGTAATTCTCCTTTATTCTTTTATATTTACGTTTTATTGGATACAATTCTCTTGAAGAGGTGTTCCATGGCACATAAAAGAGCAAAGTTGGATTCTTGGTCGTTGAAGGCTCAAAAAGAGGGATATCCCGCCCGATCGGTTTATAAGCTTCAGGAAATTGATCAAAAAATGAAATTGATAAAAAAGGGAATGGCGGTGCTGGATGTAGGGGCTGCCCCAGGAAGCTGGTCTCTCTATGTGCTTCGCAGTCTACAGCAGACCGGACGTTTAGTGGCCGTTGATTTAAAACCCTTCAAATTAAAGGGCAATCATCCCAATTTATTTACCATGGCTGCGGATATCTTTTCTCAAGAAGCCGGCGATTTTTTAAAACAGAAGGGTCCCTATCAATTGATCATCAGCGATGCGGCTCCCAATACGTCGGGTAATAGACTGGTGGATACACGAAAATCCTTTGATTTAGTTGAAAAGGTATTGAATTTGGCGGAAACACAGTTGGCTCCCGGCGGGGCAGTGCTGTGTAAAATCTTTCAGGGGGGCGATGAAGAAGAACTCTTTGACCGAATGAAAAAATCCTTTAAAACAGTACGCCGGGTAAAACCCAAGGCAGTGCGGCCAGAAAGTTTTGAAAGCTATTTTATAGCTATGGGATATCTAAAAGCTCAAGCTCTTGATTCGGCTGATGAATAATCATAATCCGGCCGTTTTCCATGCCGATTGCCACCATTCCCTCCTGGGAAAAAACAGCAGATGTGGCCATGGCTTCTAGGTCCACTTCCTGAAGTATTCGGCTATTTTCTAAATCTTCAATAATGAATTTTCCTGGTTCTACCGCCCCATAGAGCAGCCCGTTTTCCACCCATGGAGGTGTTATGAAATGCTGGGGGAGTGTTTGAATATATTCGCCCTGTTGGGTATTAAATTGATAAAGCGAACCTTCGTTGTAAATATATAATAGCTGTCCATCAAGCTGTGGATCACGAAAAACCAATGTGGCCTGTTGAGGTAGCTCCGTCTCCCAGATGACTCTGAGATCCACCAGATCAAAGGCAATAATTCTGCCTTGACGATCTGCGAAATAGGCATTCTTTTCATCGGCCACGGGACTCATTCCCAGAGGGGAATAGCCGTCGGAGAAAGAAGATAAAAGGATATCAGCCCTTCGGCTGATTTTATATATTCTGCCATCATTACTTACTGTATAGAGATAATCTCCCACAACCAGCGGGGTAATTAAAGAGCCTCCTGGAATGTTAATCACCCGGATAGTGGTGGAGAGGTCTTTGCTAAGCAGAATTATGCTGTCGTTGGTTGGCAGAGCAATGGTATCTCCAAAGGCTACAACCCGGCGTCCGTATTGATGACTCGATCGGCCGCCCAGGGGATAGACCCCAAGAGTTTCTCCCGATAAGGGATCATAGGCCGCAAGTACATGGCGACCACTAAAATAGATTGAATCATCTGTGGTTACAGGATTTGACCAGTCGTTGGGGCTATTGCTGGTGGAAACACCCCAAGGTCTTAGGCCATTGACTGCCCTTACAGCTGTAAGATTGCCTTTTCTATCTGCCACAATAAAATTACCCTGATAGAAACCTATTCCCACTGGATCTTCGTAAGATACAAAAAATTGACCTTGTAAGGTCTTATTCAGACTGATTTGAAGATCTTGTGGATAAAATCCAATGTCTTCCAAAATTATTTGTCTATTGTTGTATCCTTCCATGGTGAAATCCAGGGCAATTAACTCCCCGGGTTTTTGTGTTAAGCTCAGTTGACCCTTTCCTGCAAAAAGACTGTTAACATAGATTAATGTATCTGGTGGGTCCACTGTAATATTATAGGTCATGGAACTTTTTTTATGCAGCTGGAAAATCTGGTTCTGACTATCCTTCTGAGGTATAAATAACTCTTCCATAGTATCGTATCCTCTTAAAGAAAGAGAAATTGGTATTCTGCTATCCCCATTCATGGGAAGTTCCATAATATGATATCCCTTAAAGGGACCTAACTTAATATTTCCTTCCCTTGGCTTAAGTTCAATTCGTTGATAGAAACAGGGAACTCCTCTTAGCTGATTTCTAATAAACGGGGTTATTTCTTCCATGGGAGAGGCTTCTGTCAGGGCAGAATCCATGGGGAATTGTATTTCCTTCATTTCTTCTAGAAGGGTTTGCAGGGTTTCTTGATCTACCGAAGTTCCTTGCGATAGCTGGGCAATCAAAGAAATCAATCGTGAATTTTGTCGAAAATACTGGTGATTCCACTGATAGCTACGTCCCTGGGGAATCCCTCTCTGAAACGACTGCCACTGTAGGGCTAATTCGGGCCATTGATTTTTAAAAAGCAGATCCATTTCTTTAATGCTATTATTACCTGGCTGAAAACGTAAAATCCCTTGATAATGCTGAAGCAATACACCCTGGGAATTCACTTCTAGAGACATCTTACCTCGGTCTAATAGCATTTGAAAATCCTGATTCTGTAGCAATAGGGGTGCTTTACAGTCTAGGGATATTTTCCCTCCCTGGATGACCCAAAGGGTTTGTTCATTCTCCTTGGATTTGCTAAGTCTTGATTTTTCTCCCAGGAGAACCAGATTTTCATATTCATCCTGCAGCAGGACCCAGCTATTATCCCCGGTTACCAATGTCTCCTGATAGTCCATCATGTCACCGACATGTAATGGGTCGGATTCTGTGAGGCCCTCCCATTGGTTGTCACCCGATTGGGCAATAATGATTATTTCTGATTGTGCAGGCGGAAGATATATTCTGGATTCCTCATGTTGTTTTTGATCTACACAAGAAATGAGTACGAGAAAGATAGTTAGTAGAGAATAAAATCTTTGAAGCATTGAATCAGTGTATCACGGTTTATGGGCTTGGGAATAGCGGACTCTTTGAATCAATACATCCATTGTATAAAATATCCATGTATTGAAGCTCTTGATGCTGCATTTCTATGTCTTTATGACGCAGCCACTCATTGAGCCAGGCAAAGCGTTGTGCCATCATCCAGGGTTCTCGCGGTTGGATCTTTTTTTGCAGTGAATCAATGAACTCCGTCTTGTTAAACAGTTCTTGGGATTTCCATTACCGCTGTGTACTACTATTCTATTTTAGGATAACTCATTGGGTTAGGCTTCTTGTCAGTCCACTGAATTACTGCTACATTGTTTTGCCGGAGGTACCATGTTATCTAAGCTATTAAAGAAAAATAACCAGGCCTTAATTCCCCTGGTTTTGTTAAGTGGATGGGCTGCTTTTTTATTGCTCTCTTTGTTTTTTACTCCCCTGTCTATTTACGGGCGCAGTGCAGTGATTATCTCAATATTAACCCGACTCTTTTTTATCGCATCCTGTTATTTCCTCTTTTTATATTTCTACGGCGATAAACATCTCAATCCTCATGTTTATGAGAATTTACATCTCTATATAGGTTATATCATTGTCTTTTCCTATGTTTTTACCATGTTGCCTCAGGTCGTTTCAGATTATTATCAGTTGAATCTTTGGAAGGGTGGGCCATTTTATGTGATTTGGACCGTGCTTACTTCTTTTTGGCCCATGGCTCTTTGGGTTTGGATGAACCTGGATAAAACACGCCAGGAGATGGGAGCCTACAGTTCAAAGGATGTTGAGCTATACCGGGAACGAAAAAAGGACAAAAAGAAAAAAAAGGCCTTTCACAAGGAACGCCATGCTGAGAGGAATTTTGCAGGTAATTTATGGGCCGAATGGGTTGAACCCCTGGTGGGTGCTGTTTTATGGGTATTAATTATCAATCACTTTTTGCTGCAGCTTTTCCAGATTCCTTCAGAATCCATGGTTCCAACCTTTTTGGTAAAAGACAGGGTTCTCGTTGGAAAAAGTTTTTATGCTCCTAATATTCCCCTAACCCAATACAAGCTACCTTTAATCGTAAAACCCCATGAGGGCGAAGTGATCATATTTTCCAATCCTGAATTGGAAGATCCTGAATCTGATGTCTATTACAAAAGTGTATTTAGCCGTGTCTTTCATACCTTCGTGTATATGATTACCTTTACCAAGGTCGATATCGATATCGATACCAATGGTAGTCCCAAGGTTCGACTATTGGTAAAGAGAAATATAGCCAGCTCTGGAGAAAAAATCTGTATGGTCAACGATATGGTTTACAAGCAGCAGGCCGGGGGTCCATGGATTGCCATGTCCGATATCCCGGGGCAGCAGGAATACGGACAGGTGGAAATGTACAGCCCAGACAATTCTCGGCAGAAATACCAGATAGAAACTCCAGCTACCCGAGCCTTGGTAGAAGAGGCCCAGTCTCTGGTGGAAGATTATCCTCTTCAGGGTCTGGAAGATCAACTTAGAATAACCCGGCAGAAGTTTATACAATTGGCCGCTTCTGTTAACATGGATCAGCTGAACCATTGGGATACAATCTTATACCGAGATCTTTTAGACCGGGATTTAATATCAACATTAGAGAATTATTCCTCCGGAGTAGTAAGATATAATCAATATCCTCAAGAAGAGGCTCAGAATTACCTGCAGGTCTTCAACAATGGACTTCAGAAATATGACCAGGTTCTTTTAGCCATGGAGTTGAGGGATATGCTTTTATTTCTAAAGATGGAGCAGGATAACCCCGGGTATCTGGAAGAGCAGATCCAATGGCGGGTAAATGTTGGCCCCGATGATTCTCCCTACCAGCTGTTTATGGGTAAATTAAATGCATTGTATAAATTACGCCGATTGGAATTATACATCGATATAATTCAGGGAGGTATGGAGACTCTGCCTGATTTACTGGATGAGTATCAGGATTTATACAGGATGATTTTCTTCGTTAAGGGTGTAGGCAATTTTAGAAGCTTTGATGCGGCAAATCTACCGGAATTTCCCCAGGGGGCAAACGCCTATATTCCTCAGGATGAATATTTCCTCATGGGGGATAACCGCTATAATTCCAAGGACAGCCGCATGGGAGACCGTCGCTACCTGACATCTATAGATTCTCAGGATCAAAGCGACTTTGCCATGAAGGCTTTAGTCGGCTGGGATCCCCATACCATTCCCCTTAGATTAATCCATGGGAAGGTTAGATTCATTCTTTTTCCCCTAGATAGAATGCGATTCTTTAGATAATTCCTTCCCCGGTACTTTAATGTGCCGGGGAATTTTTTAATGAACCTTGTATAACCTAAGGCCTTTTTATTTGGGCATATTATTGTTCCAATGATAAGAACAGCTATCTTGTTTAAAACTATTCTTCCAGGGGAATAAAATTAATGTTTTGGGAAAGAGAGAAATCCTCGGAGAGTATGTATTCTCCCTGATCGTTCTTTTTCATTTTAAAGGAAAGAACATAATTTTCTATTCCCTGGGTTTCCAGGCGAACGAAAAATTGATTTTCCTGTCCTTGGGTTATTTCTGTGGTTATATCATCAAAAAAAATATTTAAACGGTCACAAATTACTCTAAAATCCTCATTGGAGATGTCTGCGTATTT
Source organism: Spirochaetaceae bacterium (assembly GCA_027858495.1). Taxonomy (GTDB): domain Bacteria; phylum Spirochaetota; class Spirochaetia; order DSM-2461; family DSM-2461; genus JAQICO01. The sequence continues at coordinate 15,041 of JAQICO010000210.1, read as the reverse complement.
TGGAGCCATTTTTTGAAAGGAGTCAAGGTCTCTGTTTTCTAAGGATGTGAGAAGATTCTCAACGCTAACATTTTTAATATCGTCGCTACAGGAAAACAAAAGAAGGCTTAATAGTAGTACTGGGAAAATGAATTTCATGTAAACTCCATGGATAAAAAAACCCCCTGTTACCAGGGGGGATTTTTGGGTTTTTATTGATTAGTCGTTAAACTTTACAATGGTTCCTGTAATATGGGCTTTTGCTGGGGCAAAAATGGAAAATGTTACAGCATTTGCAACGTAATTACCCAAAGTTGCAACGTATTCAATTTCTACATTAACTGCGGCATCACCAGACATCTTTTGAATTTCTCTCTGGATTGCATCGTAAATTTCTGTATCCATATTATCAGAACTAATATTTGCAAGATTTGCACCACCTGGAGCTCCAAGAAACTCAGTAACCTTTACAGTAATATCGAAATCTCCAACATTGTTGTAGGAAGGCATTTCACTATTGATCTGTAGACCGGAAACCTTAAAGGTTGTACAGGAACTTACCAGTAGAACCATTGCAATTACCAATAGGGTAATCATTGATTTTAATTTCATTTTCTTTCTCCATTGAAAATAAGTATAAGGCTATTTATAATACCTTAGTTTAATAAATTCCATCATTTGAAGCGGATTTCAAGGATTTTTTAGAAAACTATCGTAGCTTGATATTGTTACGTCGTATTTTTTAGCTTTTTGCAACTTAGTGCTGTTGCCCAGAGGATTATCCGTAAGAAGCAATACGGTCTCTTTCGTCACTGAAGAAACCACAGTGTAACCCTGTTCTTCAAGCAACTGAGAGATTTCTTTCCGCCCCATAGGGCCCTTCCCGGTCATACAAATTTCCCCTTTACTGATAGCGGTCTGTTCTTTTAGCTGAATCACCGAAAGCAGTTGCTCTAACAATTCCATATTTTCGGATTGGGATTTCCATTGAAGGATATTTTGCCCAATCACATAACTGTCATCCTGAAAGTCATAAAAATCCTGCAGACTCTCAATCCCCAATTTTATCAAGGATTTCTTTTGAACCAGGGGTATCCCAAGTTTGCTTATCAGTTCCTGGGGGGTCATACTGCGCGATTGGGTGGTCTGTTCTAAATAATTGGTTATTTTTTTTTCGCCAAAACCTTCTAGTCCTATAAAATCGTCTTTTTTTAGGTTGTATAGATCCTGAATTTTACGGATTTTATTTGCCTTGTATAACTGCCGTAGAGTTCCCTCGGCAATTTGTTCCATGTCGCTCATCCGAACCCAGTAAAGCATCTGTTGAATTTGCCTTTCCGGGCATAATAAATTGCTGCATTTAATGTGTACTCCCTGTTCTTCCAAGGAAGACTGACATACAGGGCAACTGCGAGGTATTAAGGGATGAATGAATCCCTCTAATTTTCTATCTTTTCGGCTGAGATTTTCCCGGACATAGGGAATAACATCGTTGGCCCTTTCAATCACCATGGTATCACCGGGCAGCAGTTGTAATTCCTTGGCAAATTGACCATTATGCAGACTGGCCCGTTCTATATTGGCCCCGCCCAGCTTTATCCTTTCAAAGACGGCAACAGGAATCAACGATCCTAGCCGGCTAACCTTCCACTCCACCGAGACTAATGCTGTTTTTGCGGAAGCAGAGGGGGGTTTAAGAGCTAACGCATAATGATGATGATGATCCACAATCCATCGGGAATCAATTTCTTCGTGTAGGCTGCAGTCGTTGACCATTAAAATGAGTCCATCAGTCTCATAGAGCCAACGGTCCCTTTTTTCATCCAGATATTCCCTATAACATAATTCCAATTCTTCGAAACTCTGGATTAATTGGGTTTCCACCGAATGGAAGCCCTGCTGCTGTAACAACTGGAGTTTTTTATGCTCTGTGGACGGCAGGACTTGGGGATTTGGACTTACCATCTGATAAGCCGCAAATCGAACATGATGCAGGGCTGATCGATCGTCTTTTCGATTTATTATTCCTACACAGTTATTCCTTAACGGCCTGCCACCAGTGTCATAGATGTTATTCTTGGGTAGATAGAGTTCTCCTCGAATCTCCACTTCTTGGTCGGTAAAGGAGATCTCTTCCATGACATCCTTTAAGTAAGGGGCTATATGGGATACATCCTGTCCTATATTGCCGTCACCTCGGGTTGCCATATGTACCAATCTGCCATGACTATAAAGACATGTAGCAGAAAGACCATCTATCTTAGGCTCCACCAATAGGCTTGTTTTTTCATCCAGTTTAAGTTTCTCCACCCATTTTTGGGCCTCTCCAGTGGTTTTGGCTTTACCCATGGAAAGCATAGGTATTTTATGGATGATCTTTTCTCCCGAAGCCTGGGTTCCTACGGTGGAAAAATAGATATGCCCTGCATCTAGATTGCGCAACTGTTCTTCTAGCCCATCAAATTCGCCATCGCTCATTAAAGAGGTCTCGCTGTTATAATAGGCTTCTCGGGCTTCTTTTAAACGTTGTGCAATCTCATCGGCTTTCATAATTATATACTTTTATTCAGCTATCAGCTGTTCCAGTTCCTCTAGAAGAGGATTAAGTTCACTCATGTAATTGTCGACACGTTGTTTCTTTTCCGTTTCTGCAGCGGCTACATTGAAGTTTACTTCAGCCCTTTGATACATGTCCATGGCGCCCTCTAAATCTCCTGAAGCTTCTTTTTCCTGGGCCAGTTCATAGGACGATTGAGCCTCGCCGTAGCGTATGGGTAGTTCCTCTGGAGCTCCCATATCCTGGGCTCTCAACTGGGCTTGTGCGGCGGCTTGTTTGGAATCCTCAAAACCTTCGGGGCTTGAGGCGCAGGAAAAGATTAAAAGCAGTACAGTGGTTACTATAAATATCTTCTTCATTTATTCATCTCCCTTGGGGGGGATTTGAAAAAGCATCCCCCCATGAATTAAATCTGGATTTTCCGGATCAACAAGTACCTGTTTATTGGCATTATAGATAAGAGGCCATAGTTTAGGATCATTATAAATCTCTTGCTTGGCGGAAATATCCCAAAGTGTGTCTCCTCTAACTACCTTATATTCTCCCTGTTCGGGCTCTCGAACAATCTCAGGTTCAGCTACAGTTTCAGTTTCAGGTTCAGGTTCTGCAGTTATCTCAGGTTCTTGAGGCTCCTGGTTTTGACCGTTTAGATATGCCTTCAATTCTTCGGCATAGCGGCCTACGTCTTGTGCAATATCATAGGCTTTCTCGTAATTTCCGGCATCATAAGCCTCAAGGTAGAGCGCTTGAGATGCCTTCATGTTCTGATAAATTTCAAGATCTGTTATATTTTCCGCCATTATTGGCAGACATATTAGTAAAAGACCTAGGAATATAATTGTTCCCTTCATATTTAACCTCCGAAATATAATAACACTATAGTATCCCGAAATATTTTTTTACACAATCACGGGAATGACAACTTCATAATTGTTTTATGATGGGAAAATCGTGGTCGGTTGCTTTACCCCCTAGCTAAGAGCGTACTATACTGATTCAACTAAATAATGTAGCGTCCCATGGCTCATTAAGGAGATATTATTTTGGCACGATGTCTGATTTGTGACAAAGAGGATGATAGAGATAAAGAACGAAGCTTCCGTTTGGTTCGGGTGGTAGAATATTCAGAAGAATTGGATAAACATAAAGAAGAATCTATTACACTAGGACAGAGGGGTGACAGACAGGGGAGAGTTCTCCGTCAGGTTATTCTTCAGGGACCCGGGGAAGAAATTACCGGAGGTCTTTGTTCCAAATGTTTAACCAAGCTTCGTCGCAAAAGCTTTATAGGCATTGGAATAGCTCTGCTTCTGATAATGCTGTTCCTAGTTTTGAATCTACTGTTTAAGGGAGTGCCTCTGATCTTTTTGCGTGTTGGACTGTTTTTATCGTTGATAGCTGGTTTGATTGCCACATTACCTCTATTGAGGAATAAAGAGATTCTTATAAGTGATCAGTTTTTTATTAAGGCCCGGGCTATGAAAAAGGAATATGTTATTGGTCTGCAGGATATAGATTATTTCTTTGGAAGAAAGACAAACCATTGGCTAATGCTGGAAAATACTCATTGGGAAGAACTCCTCTCCCGTGAGGGAGAGGTTCGAATATTATCTGATGTATAATTCTTTCTAAAGTCCTTTTAGCTGTTTAAATTGATTTAACAGATCTGTAAAATGCTCCATGGCAGCTTCAATTGGTTCTGGTTTAGACATGTTCACTCCGGCAACGTTAAGGGATTCCAAGGGGTAAAGACTGCCTCCGGACTTTAGGAATTTCAAATAATCCAGACGTTCCTTCTCGCCTCCCTGCAGCACACGTTGTGAGAGGGCAATGGCAGCTGAAAGGCCCGTTGCATATTTGTAAACATAAAAAGCTCTATAAAAATGGGGAATCCTTAATCCCTCTAAATCGCTTTCCTCTTCCAATTCCATGGCAGGTCCAAAGTATTGTTCCAATAATTTACGGTATTCAGAACGAATTACCTTTAGGGTCAGAGCCTTTCCGCCTTCAATGATTTCATGGGTTCTAAGCTCAAATTCTGCAAACATGGTCTGTCTAAAAATCGTTGCAATACAATCGTCTAACTGTTTTCCAATTAGATAGGCTTTGATCTCATCTGTTTCCGCACGGTTCTGAAGCATCCAATGGGCTAATAATTGTTCATTGAAAGTCGAGGCAACTTCTGCTTCAAAAATGGTGTAGCTGTATTGTTGGAAGGGATTATTATTGCTGGAATACCAGGAGTGCATGGAATGACCCCCTTCATGGGCCAGCGTAAAAACATGACGCAGATCGTCTTTTTTATAGTTCATTAGAATGTAGGGCTCTGCGGTATAGGATCCGGCGGAAAAGGCTCCTGAACGTTTCCCCTTGTTTTCATAGCGGTCTACCCAGTTGCCCAATAAACCTTCTTTCAGGGTTTTTGAATATTCTTCTCCCAGAGGCAGGGTGGCTTTTTCAATGATTTCCACCGCTTCTTCATAGGGGTATCCCGGTTGTTCTTCCTTAATGAGCGACACATAAACATCCCAGGGTTTGAGTTTCTTTACGCCCAGTAGATCTCTTCGAAGTTGGTAATATTTATGTAATAAGGGAAGGTTTTTGTGTACGGTACGGATTAAATTATCATAGACCGATTCTGGAACATCATCTGGGAACAGAGCCTTAGCCCGACTGGAAGCATAGCCGCGTACTCTGGTAAGGTAAATATCTCGTTGAACCGAACCATGATAGAGTTCTGCCAGGCTGTTTTTATGGCTGTCAAAGCCCTGATAAAATTGTTTATATCCCTGTTCTCGTACAGCTCGGTCTTTATCCTGCAATACCAATCCATAGCTGGAATTGGTCAGAGGCATTTCTCCTTTACTGGTTTTTATGTTTCCAAAATCCATATCTGCATTGGTTAAAGCAGAAAAGGCTTTTTGAGCTGTTTGAGCAAATTCAGCCTGCTTTGCAAGTAGGTTTTCCTCCTTATCTGAGAGGGTATGATCCTGAAATTTCAACAGTTTATTTAGATAAATTGTATATTCCTTGAGCTCATCTGAAGCAAGGAATGTTTTCATGGTCTCCTTGGGGATTGCCTGAATCTCCGGAGATATGAAACTACCAGCAGCAGCAATTTTTGTGGCCAATGCCATATAGCGGTTATATCGATCTATACTGGAGCTTTCTGCAACATCTTCTTCTCTACGTAGCATGGCATAATATCCCAGGCGTTCTTCCAATATATCAATTTTTTGAATGGTTAGATCTAAACAAGCCTTTAGCTTTTCTGGGCTTTCTCCCAGGCTTCCTTTGAGGAGGAGGATTTGGGGCAGGTGTCCTTCCAATTCTTTTAGCCCTTTTTCCCAGGCTTCTTCATTTTTAAAAAGGGAGGTTAAATCCCATTGATCTTCTTTCTTTACATCTTTCCGTTGGGGTAGTGAGTGCATTCCATCTCCTATTTTTCTCTTATTTAATTAGCTCAATAAATATGACTATTTTTTAATCCTGGTAAAAGAGTCCATAAAAATAATATAAACAATTTCTATAACTAAAAAAAGTATCAATGGAATATTTGAGAACCTGGAAATGTAATTATTACAATTTCGTCTGGACTTTTACAGGGCTATATTGTTATTTTATGCTATGAAAAAAATATTTTTAATGACTTTTCTATTTATCTCATTAAACATTTATGCTCAGCAGTTAATTGGAAATATTGAAATAGAGGGATTAAAACGGACTAAGAATGAGACCATTAAAAGCATTTTGAAAATTCAAGAAGGTGACCCCTGGAATCCTGGTCTTGTGGAACTATTGGAACAAAGAATTTTACAAGCTGGAATTTTCCAGCCGGATTTTTCTATAGAAATTCAACAAAGAGATGAATATGTGGATTTAAAAATCCTTGTAAAGGACAAATGGACCTTGCTTCCCATACCGTTTTTTTCCCTTAGTGAAGGAGAGGCTTCCGGGGGTATTGTTTTAGTCGAATCCAACGCATCGGGACGTCAACATTTAGCGGTTTTAACCAGTGTGGTCGATGCATATGGAGGGACATTCTTTGGGCTTTACCGCATTCCAAGAATCTGGGACAGCTCCTGGGACTATTTACATTCTTTGAGTTTTGACAGCGGCCCTACAGAATTACTTGATAGAAGAGGTGTTTCAAATCTTGGCAGCTTTAATCAAACCTCCATAAAAACACAGGGGCGCTTTGCTTACAACGTTAACGATGCATTATCCCTGGGTGGTGAATTGGGTTATAAACATAGAAATCTTGGTTCAGTCGTTGGGTTTTCCAGCAGTTGGGAAGAAGAAAACTTGCTTCTTACAGGATTAAGATTGCAGTGGGATAACCGATATATCTATCCTCTGTTCTCCCAGGGTATAAAGGTGGATCTACATGGCGGTGCAGAAATAGCCGTGGATGATATTATCTGGAGCAGTCATGGAAAGGCTTTCGTCAATTGGGTTCCCTATCCTTGGGTACAAGGTCAGATTTTTTCAAACTATTTTGTTACCAGTGGAAATGTTCCTGATTACCTGCTGCTGGGCAAAGCACAAAGCCACCGAACCCTGCCCGATGAATCAGTTGCAGCTTCCACATTTGTTGGAGGCGATGCTTCTCTGGAATTCCGAATGATAAAATTCAGTTTTGGAAGTCTGACCATACCTGTTTATGTGGAAGGAGGGAATTTTTCCGGTTTGGAAGGTGATGACCTTTGGTACTGGGGACTTGGTGGCGGGTTCCGTTTTTATGTTGATAAAGTGGCTGTTCCGGCAATGGGTTTGGATTATCAATTCAACCTGAATAGTGGAGAAGGGAATTTTACTTTTTCAATAGGACAGCCCTTCTAGTCTAAGATTAAAAGGTGCATTGGCAAAGCTTTAATTTATGTTGTCAGGCAAGGTGGATATGTGAAACCCTTGATGCTTTTGGTAAAAAGATCTAAATTAATTGAAAGGTAAAAATTATGACGCTCAAAGAATTACTAGATTTAGAATTGATAAAAACTCCCCTAACCAGTCAGGAAAAGCCAGATATTATTAGGGAATTGATAGACATTATGTGGAAGGCTGGAAAAATTACTCAGGTTGATGAAATTGTAAAAGCCGTAGAAGAGAGAGAAGAACTTTGCAGTACAGGATTGGATCGAGCAATTGCTGTTCCCCATGCAAAAACAACGGCAGTACAGAATATAACCGTTGTCCTCGGAATTCACCCGGAGGGAATGGATTTTTCTGCGCTTGATGGAGAATCATCCAAACTTTTCTTTTTAATCCTTACTCCACCAGAGCAGGCGCTGGCCCATGTGGAGACTCTTTCCGATATCGCCAAGGTGACTCGATCTACAGAATTTGTTCAATCCTTAATAAAAGCCAAGAGCTCCAAAGAAGTCTTTGAACTTTTTCAGACGCTAGAGTAGTTGCTATTGCAAATCCATTCCCAGTTTTAAAAGCCTCATAGCTCGTTCTGTACCGTCAATCAGCATTTTCGAGGATTTTTTTAATGCCTCTTTCAAGGGCATTGCCTGATTCAAGGTGCTCATAACAGCGGTAATCCCCGTTTGGTGTATTTGGTCCATAGATCCAACGATATCTCCAACGATGGCAATGAGCGGGAGGTTTCTTTTTTTGCAACGTTTGGCAATTCCCACTGGAACTTTACCAAAGATGGATTGTCCATCTATTTTTCCTTCCCCTGTAATAATCAGATCAGCATCAACGATGATATCATCAAAATTTATATAATCTAAAACGGTATCTATTCCAGAAGAGAGATGTGCTCCGCAAAAGGCCATAAGTCCAAAGCCTAAACCACCAGCTGCTCCAGCTCCCGGGATCTTTCTCAATGTATGGCTCAATTTCTTTTCTGTTATATCAGCCAAATTTTTTAAGCCTTCTTCCAGGGTTTTTTGCATGGATGAATTCGCACCTTTTTGAGCACTATAGGTTGCTGTGGCACCCTGATCTCCTAAAAGAGGATTTATAACATCACTGGCGATGGTTATTTCTGTCTCGATAATCCTAGGGTCCAGGTTTTGTAAATTAATCGAAGCAAGGTTGCGTAAATTTCCCCCGCCATCGCTGATTTCCTTTCCATGGGCATCGAAGAATCTGATTCCCAGAGCACGGGCCATTCCTGTGCCTCCGTCATTGGTGGCGCTGCCTCCAAGTCCAATGAGAATTTTTCTATAGCCTCGATTGAGAGCCTCTTCAATGAGTTGACCCGTACCATAGCTAGAGGTTTTTAGTGGGTTTCTCTCGTTATCTTTCAGAAGGGTTAATCCCGAAGCCTCGGCCATTTCAATGACCGCGAAATCTTCGGTGGCTCCCCATTGAGCCATGATTCCACGGCCAAGAGGATCGTTAACAGCCGTCTCACGCCAATTGCCATTCATCGCAGTAATTACAGCTTCTACAGTGCCTTCACCACCATCGGCCACAGGTACTTTTACAATTTGGGCCTTGGGAAATACCCGGAGTATGCCCTGTTCCATGAGCCCTGCAACCTTTAAACTGCTATTGGTTCCTTTGAAGGAATCTGGAGCGACTACTATTTTCATAACCACACCTCTTTTTGGGTCTACTTTTAATTCTTAGTCTTCCAATGGTATCTGTCAAGAATTTGAAAGAAATTACAGTAGTTGGTCCATATCTTCCAGGATAAAATGGGGTACAGCTTCAATCTCTTCGGGTTTGTTGGGGCCCCAGGCAACCAAGGCAGTATCAGTTCCTGCCTGAATACCGCTTTGAATATCGAATTGGGCATCCCCTACGAATAGGGTCTTTGGAGCATGGGCAGAAAGTTTTTTAAGGGCATAAAATACAGGTTCAGGATGGGGTTTATGCTTTTCTGTCTGCTGAGGGGAAACCACTAAATCAAAGTATTGCAGAATTTCCAGTTCTTTGAGGTATAAAAGCAGTGATGGTTCTGTTCTTGATGATATTACTGCTAGTTTCTTTCCCTTCTGGTGAAGTTCTATCAGGGTTTCCTTTACCTTGGGGAATAATTTAAGATAATTCTTGTATATGCTGTCCTGGTGGTTTTTATAAAATGCCCGGACTTTTTTTAGTTTCTTGTCATCCAGGGGACCCAGGTATTGTTGTATCTGGGGTATAAAGGGAATACCCATAAGAGAGGTAACCTCCCTACGGGAGATCTCTTTATTGGCAAATTCGCGGCATGTAATAAGATAGCTCTGGTAAATCATCTCCTCTGTATCCATGAGGGTTCCGTCAGAATCGAAGAAATAATGGCTATAGTGATTTAATTTTTCCATAGACCTATGTTAGGAGTTTGAATAAATTCTGTCCAGTGATCCGCCGAATTTGAGCTATTTTTTACTGGAGAATCCCTGACGGGTCATCTTTCCCCATCCTGTTTTCTTTTTAAGAGTATTAATATATCCGCTAATTCTATAAAAACTCATCATCTGTCTGAATCCTAAGGTTTCAATCAGGGCTGCCGCAGCCAGCAATAGCCGGTCGGGAAGGGTAAACATACTGCCCTGCCAGTCGGATATAACCATTGCACATAAAGATAAAAAGGCACTGATTGCAAAATTAGCCAAGAGGGTGAAGATCAGCACCGAAGAGGATATCCACCCAAGACTCAGGCCTACAATTAACAAGATGGTTGCCTGTAGTTCGAACCAGGGACCGATGGTTTCAAAAATTAAGAAATATGGAAAGGCCAGCATTCCCGCCCCTCCGTATTTGGGATTGAAGATCATCTTTTTGTGAAAACTTAGAATATCCAATAAACCCCGCTGCCAGCGGTCCCGTTGTTTCCCTAGGATTTTTAAGGAGACTGGAACCTCGGTCCAGCAGTTAGCCGCCGCTGCATATCGAACAGCAAAGGGCTTTCCTTGATCGGTTAAATTGTTATGGAGGCGCACCACCAATTCCATATCTTCCCCGACCGTATCTTTTAAGAATTTACCAGAACTGGTGAGATATCCGCCAACCTCGATTACTTCTTTCCTCTTAAAAACCCCAAATGCCCCGGATATTATCAATAAAGCATCCATCTCGGCCCAACCCATACGACCGTTCATAAATGAACGTAGATATTCAATGGTCTGCAAAAAGGCCAGGGGATGTTTTGATACTCGCTTTTTTTCCAATACTCCCCGGTCAACAGTACAACCATTGATCGGCATAATATTACCACCGGCAGCCACAACGGGTTTGTCTTCATCCAAAAATAGGCCCATAACTTCTAATAGGGAATCTCTTTCTAAAAGACTGTCAGAATCGATACCCACAAAATAATCGTTCTGTGCAAAATTTATTCCTACATTGAGGGTATCAGCTTTTCCTCCATTGATTTTATCGATGATGGTCAATTCCGGAATATTGGGATTCATATAAATTCCTCGAACCGGTTGGGTCTGCAGTTTTTCTTCCCATCTCTTATCTTCTTTGCGTAGCTGAAAATGCTCAATTAAAACGCCCATGGTATTATCCGGAGAGCCATCGTTCACCACAATTACCTCCAGAGTGGGATAACGTAGATTTAGTAGAGAGTTAACGTTTTCAATGATTGTGTCTTCTTCCCCATAGGCAGGAACCACTATGGACAGGGAGGGTAATACCCAGGGTTGAAAGAGCATGGTTGTACTTTTTAGTTTACGAAAACGGTCTTGTTTTCTGGAGTTAATGAACCCCAGTAGAAAGAGCAGAAGGTATATTCCGTTTAAAAGAAGACCGTATATTCCAAAGCCAATTAAAAATTCGTTGAAGGTGATGGTAATAGCATTCAGCCAGAATTCAACGTTTCCCAACCTCCAAAGATGGATGCCAAATAGAACGGGAACGGTTAACAGAGATGTTATCATTATGAAATATAGCGGCCTCAGGGGCACCGACTCATTTTTTTCATTTATTCTTTTAACGGGGATAGGGAGTTTTTTTAGGCCGATTTTTGTAAGAATCCTTTGATTAAGATAATACTGCATTTCCCTGGATGAAAGTTCTTCATCCTCCATGGCTCTTTGAATGATGGTTAATATGAAATTTTCCAGATCCCGATCTTTGTTTGCATTGAGGAAACTGATTAGACTGCTCATATATCCCGCTTTCAGTACTTCCTTTGTAATCAGAGCGGTTCGTCCAGTTTTATCGTCCTTAATCTTGGGAAGAAAATATTCCAGTCGTTCCGCCGCCACATTAATCAGGGCTTTTTTTGCCATGGCATTATCACTTTTTACATAGCAGCGGTTGATCTCTGATATTAATTGAGGGGATCTCGAAATTAGGTTTGATAGGCTTTTTTGGGCTAAACGGGTGTATTTCTCCATGGATAAGATACGTACTAGAACGGCTAAAGATCTGCGTTCTGCATCATATCCCAATCCCATAATTGCCTGTTCTACAATCTCCGGATCTTTATGTAATAGGTATTGCAGGGGGTCAACTCCGTGGCTGTAGGTATTAACCAGGCATCGGAAAGCCTTTATACGAATTATGGGAAGGTCGGTGGAATCCATGATTTTTTTAAGATATTGAAGAAAAATATCCGAAGGCGCCTGGGCTGCAAAACGGATGATCAGTTCCTGTACTTCCATCTCTTGCCTTTCGGCGAGAACTGGGAAATAGGCCATAAAAGAACTTCGAAAATTCAGGATAAAACCTGCAAGCTGTCGGCGATAGCGTTTGGAAGAACCCCTGAGGCTGTCAATTAAGCTGGGAAGAGCTGCCGATATATCTTGGCTGGTTATTGCATTGGCTAGATAGAGTTTTACCACCTCATTCTTTTCCCGCTCCAAAGCAACAATCAAGGACCTTTTTGCAGCTTCTGTGGGAATATAACCAAGGGCATGGGCCGAACGGCATCGTTGATATTTAGACCCATCCATCAATTTTTTTATTAATCTAATATCCACTTTCCAACGGCCAAATAATTCTGCCATCCTTAGAAGTCTTTCCCCCTGGCATTTCAAAGACTGGTTGATACTTATATATGTTTCAAGAATGATTTTCCATCGGCTTAACAATTTTTTTTCCAGGCGTGGATTATTTGTTGGATCGACAAGAAAGGCTTTACATTTTGCTTTCCACCTTTTTGTATTCCCGTTGAGAATCATTCGGTATATGTAAATCATTAAACCCATGATTAACAACGTTGAGAATATTATTATTAAAAAGTTATTCAGGATTTTTAACATGTTTTAATGGGTCAAATTCTGAACCAATCCCTCCAATTCATAATAGGATAATGGCTTTTTAAGATATACGGTAATACCCAATCTTGCCGCTCTTCGAATATAATCTTCATCTTTTCTATAGGATATAAGAACAAAGGGAACTCGGTATAAACCAGATTGAGCCATGGATCGTTCTCTTAGTTCAAAACCGTTTATTTTAGGTGTCATGGCTTCGGCGATAATTACATCAGGTTTCCATTTCTTTAGGATATTTAATGCTTCCTGGCCATCGGAGGCAGACTCTATGTGAAAGCCCTTTTTTTCCAACCGGGGCTTTAAAAAATCTATATAGCTGCTATCGGGTTCGACAAAGAGAATCCGTTTATGTAAAACCGCATCGGGATCGTCAAATTGAGAGCTGTCGCAGATACTTCCGCTGCTTTGTTCTTGGGCTAGTCGAAGCCGTGCAAGGGTGTTTTTAAATACCCCGTTTATCAATTCCTTATCCCCTTTTCCATCTCTTTCTAGCTCATCGCTGTAATACATTCCCATACTGACGGTTGTTTTTTCTAGAAAAACATCGGAGTCTCTTACCATCGAACGAAGTTCTTCAGCAAGGTCTTTTCCCTTCTGGCGGTCACAGTTTTCTACAAGATAGGCAAAGGCAGGGGTCTTTAATTTACAGACCATGTGTCCTATTTGGCCATCGGAGTAGTTCTTTAGTAAATAAGCTGCCGACCGAAGTGCCTCATCTCCTGCTTGCCAGCCGTGAATACTGTTCAAATCCTGCAGGTTATCCAAGGCTATAAAGATTAATAAAAAGGGAGGACGGTTTTGTTCCAGCACTAAACCACTCAAATAGGTCCAGAGAAAACGCTGGTTATAAAGACCCGTTAGGTCATCGTTAAGAATTCCCGTTTGGGTGATTTTTATCTGCATAACCTTATCGGAGCCTGCATTTGCAGAAGCCGTGGCTTCGTGGGATAAAACATCGAAATGATGTAGTGTCTGCAACTGCGTCCTGAAGACATCGGGCAGCGGGAGTTCGTGTCTTATTACCATGGAGACCACCGAAGGTTCGATGATGGTCAGCCATCTGATTCCTTTTTTTACATGTATTTGATTAAAAAAACCATTCCACAAAACCAAAGGTGCAACGGTATAATCCTCTACCTTTATATGCAATGGGTGAAGTATCAGCGGACTGTCTTTAAATATCTTTCGTATTTCTTCTTCTGAATAGAGAGAGGTAAGTTTATAAAGCATGTCATTAAGTATTAGAGGAATATTAGCTTTTTCTCCACGCTCATCGGTACTTTTAGACAAGCTGCTGATATAGGTGCCGCATTGTAAATCCTTCAATGCATTTATGAAGGGGTAGAGTTCATCCTTAATTATTTTTCCATGCTGAGGTGCAATTATTTTCAAAGGAAGAGTTTGTATTTTTTCGATTACCGGACGCAGGATCTCTCTGCTTGGAATGTAATGTTCGTGAAAAACCTTCATAGGTTCGATATAGTCCCTTTTTGCAAATAGTCCAGCGCTATGTGAAAAGGCACCAAATAAATCTCCTGTAAATAGTACTCCCGTTTTTTTGTCTAGTGTCATAATGCTTCCGGGGAAGTGGCAGTAGGGGGCTGGGATAAATTTTAATATTCGACCCGATTTCAGCTGATAAAGCCATTTTTTTTCATTGACGATATAAAAGGGATTTTTAAAGCCGTAATATTTAACTATGGTGGAGGTTCTCCAATGGAGAATAACCGGGCAGGATAGTCCATGTTTTTCAAAAAGAGAAACCGAGGCACAAAGGTCAGGATCCTGATGGTGAAGAATGATTGCGGATATTTTATCCAATGGGGTTAGAGATATTAGGTTGGTTAATACTTGTTTAAAATCTAAGGGAGATCCCGGATCAATTAGAACAGCCTCTTCTCCATCCAGTATAACATAGGGATTGCAGTTGAGGTCATCATCATCATCTCCGCTTGCTCCTATCCAGTATACCCCTGATGCTATCTCAACAGTACTTGGATTTAACTTTTCATTATTCATGGAAACTCCAAGATCATTTTATGGGGAAAATCCCCTAAATTCAATGAAATTAAATACCCAATGAGGCCCCAATGAGTTCACGTTATTAATTACCATTGGATAACTTGCCTTTTTTAAACTGATGTATTACTTTTGTTATATATGATTTTATATATTTTAGAGGTGTAATATGAGGAAAGTATTTATTTTTTTAATTATATTCTTTTCCAGCTTTTTATTTGCTGAAAATGGATTTATTGAAACCCAGGAAGATTTGGTAGAAATCCTTAATTCTCAAGAGGAATATTATTTTTATGACGTAAGAACTCCTGCAG
>JAQICO010000279.1 GCA_027858495.1 Spirochaetaceae bacterium | reverse complement strand
AAGAAGGTAATGTACATCAATATTACGTGGATCCTTGCTAAGCATTTGTTTTGCCAAACGTATGGATTGAGTTGATTTCCCCTGTTTTACTAAATTCACCAGGCCCTGAACTTTTTGTGGGGCTATAATCATTCTAATGACAAAAAAAAGTGTTACACCAACACCGCCACCTAAAAGAGACATTAACATGATTATTATAAATGTACTAGAATCCATGACCTACCTGTTGGTTTTATCATCGTAAGAATTATATAATAAGATTAGAGATATTTTTATGATTAGTCAAATCCATTGTATTATGTTTAAAAATTGCCGATATTTAAGAGTGCATAGGGAGTTGTGATGAGAAGAAAATTTGTATTAATAATCTTTATATATATATCGGCCCTTATGTGGTCTCAAGATTCCTATGATACCGCAGTTCAAGCCTATTGGGAAAATGACTTATCTTTAGCTGAAACAAAATTACGAGATGCATTACTTGAAGATCCCCAAAATGATGAAACCCATGTATTATTGGGAATTTTGCTTCAAAAAAAAGGTCAATTAAGCCAGGCTGAAGAAATAATGCGCCAAGGTATCGCCATCTCCGGGCCAAATCAACAGCAGTTAAAATTCAATCTGGCCAATATACTTATGACTCTTAACCGTTATGATGAGGCTATGGATTATTATGGGGATTTGAAACAGGGCAGCTGGGCATCCAAGGCATATCTAAATCGAGCCCATTGTCGGTTAACCCTGGAAAATTATCCCGGAGCAGTGGATGATTATCAACAATATCTGCGATTGGACCCTCAGAGTTATCAAAAAGAGCAGGTTGAAGAAATAATAGCATTGCTAAGACAGTTTATGGATAACGAAGAGGAAATGGCGAGGCAGGCAGCCCAGAGAGCCAGAATGGAAGAGGAGGCCCGGTTGTCCGCCGAAAGAGAAGCAGCAGAAGAGGCAGCCCGTCAACAGGCTTTATTGGATAATATACTTAATTCTCTGGATAAAGTCGGAAATGATAGTGAGATCATATCCGCAGGGGATGAATCGCTGATTTTTGATGAAGAAGAATCTGATATAAGTGATTAAGCTGAAAGTTTGTCTTTTGGGCTGATCTACAAACATAAAAATTTGTTAGAATATAAAGGTGTAAATAATGGATCGAAAATGGATATTTATTGGAGCCGGAGCAGTGCTGTTGGCATTGTTTGCTCTTTTTTTGATTTTGAGACAACCAGGTGGTAATACTGAAAGGGATAACAAACTTCTGTTAGCCGGGGAATACGCAGATAGCGGTGAATATGAAATGGCTCTGAATTTGATTAATGATTTACTCATTGAAGACGCCCAGGACCAGGCCGCAAGGGCATTAAGGGATTCTGTAATCGAAGCCAGGGCTCAAGCGGAAAACCAGGCCATACAAAACGAACTGGACCGTCAAAGAGAACAGAATCAGGAATTACAGCAGAGTTTGGAACAACTGGGATCCAACCTGAGAAACCAAGAAAGCCCTGCCGAGAAAGAGCAACGTTTACGTCGGGAAGAAGACGAACGGCGACGACGATTATTGGAACAGCAGCAGGTGGAAGATCTAATCAGTCAGGGTAAAGATGCATTGGGAAATGGTAATTTTGAAAGAGCCATCGATTACGCACGACAGGCCTTGCAAATATTACCGGATTCCATAGAAGCACGTAATTTAAAAAATCAAGCTGAGCAGCAACGCAGAGATGCAGAATCTCAGCAGCAAAGAGAGCAGAGAGAGCAGCGGGAACGGCAGGTGGAATCGCTGCTCAATCAGGCACAAAGAGAATTAAACAGAGAAAACTGGTCTGAAGTTAGAGACCTGAGCGGCCAAGTTTTAGCCCTGGACGATCAATCTGCCAAGGCCTATTCTCTTTCTGGACAATCATGGTATCTGGAAGACAATGAAAGCAGCAGAAATCGTCAGGAAGCCAGAGACGATTTTGAAAAGGCACTATCGCTAGATCCCCAGGATTGGGAAAGTTACTATTATATGGGCTTACTGGACAGGGATGAGGAAGATTTAGATGCTGCAATGGATTCCCTGGTAAAAGCCGCTTCTATCGATAATAATCAGTCCGCTGTTTGGTATGAGCTGGGAGTGATTCAATATAGGAATGGTTTATATAATGATGCTCTAAAGTCCTTTCAAAAGGTTGAACAGTTAGAAAACGATTATCAAGGAAATTATTTTGCTCTTGGATTATGTTATAATAAATTAGGCGATAGTCAGAGAGCCTTGGCTGCCTTTGAAATGAGTTGTTCGTTAAGGCCTGACCATGCTCCTTCCTTTTGGGAAGCAGGAAAACAAAGTCTTAATTTAAATAGAACCAGCCAGGCCATAAATCAATTTTCTCAGGCTGTAAGAATTGAACCGCAACAGGCTAAATATCACCGAGCTCTGGGTGCAGCCTTTTTAACGGCTCAGGATTTGGTTAATGCTGAAAAATCCTATTTAAAGGCCTTCGAGCTGGATAATTCCAGACACGATGTCATGTTTAATATTGCTTTAACGCAGCTTGGACAGGGGAAGGCCAGCGAAGCTTTAAACTGGGCGGCCAAGGCCGTTCAGGCAGAGCCAAATAATGCGGAATATCTCTATACCCTTGGACAAGCCGCAGAAATGACAGGAATGCTGGATCAGGCGGTAACCAGTTATCAAAGGGCTGTATCCCTGGATCCCAATTATGTAAAACCCCGGACGAATCTTGCAAAAATTTATGTGGGCCAACAGCGCTACACCGAGGCCCTTCAATTGCTTCAGGAGGCCTATAGGGTTGAGCCACAGAACGTCAGCGTTTGGAATAATTTGGGATCGGTATTTCTAAAAATGGAAGATTACAGCAACAGTATTAAATGGTTTGAAAAGGCTGTAGCTTCCCAGCCTAATGATGCCTTGCTCAAATACAATTTAGCACTGGGGTATATCGAAATGGAGGAACAGGCCAAGGCTGTTGTACAGCTTGAGTCTGCCGTCAGAATAAACCCACAGCTTTGGGATGCCCAGTACCGTCTGGCCATGGTTTATTACGCTCTGGGAGAACAGCAGAAAGCCAGTGATATTGCCAAGAAATTATTGGAACAGAATCCTCAATATGCCAATCGCGCAGACATGGAATCAATCATCCGGTAAAACATTCACATAGCCGCTATTTATCAAACATCCCGGCCAAGGAGCTGAAAAAGCTCCTCCCGGGACAATTCAAACCATAGGGGTCTTCCATGGGGGCAGCGGGGTTCGGGTAATTCAAGGGCCTTCTCAATCAGTTCTTCTGCGGTAACACGGTCTAAGACCTCTCCGTCCTTAATGGCGGATTTACAGGCTAATTGAGCATAGAGTTCCTTTTCAAGCCGTTGGTTATTTCCCCCACAGCCTCTTAACACTTCAATAAGGTTTAAATTTAATCTTTGGGCGTATTGAGGTACTGTGGTGATCAACCAATTTCCTGGGCTATCCTTGGTGATATGAAAACCCATGGATTTCCACTGGTCCAGGGTTTGTTCCAGAAATTCTTCCTCATCCTTTTCAAGTTCCAATTCCTGGGGAATTAACAGCTCCTGCACTGATGATGCTTTTCCTCTATAAAGATCATAAAGAATACGTTCATGGGCGGCATGTTGATCCATAATCAATAAGCGCTGATCTATGACGACTAAAAGAAAAAGATCAAATATCTGACCGAGGTATTGAAAATCCCTGGAGTTATGAGCCACCTCTCTAAGAGGATTACCCATTGGTTGAATATTTTGGGCAAGGGAGGATGAACCAGGTGATTTCCCCTGGGTCTTCCATTGTTCTCTATTTTTATAGATCGAGTTTGAACTATGGATGGAACTACTGTCAAGGGAATAACCAGGATCCCTTAGGGACGTGGAATAACCCAAGGAATTTCTTGATGTATCTCTTGTTTGTGGAATATTTAAGGAATGTTGTGAATCATCAAATTTGTTTTTACGCAGTTGAAGTAAAGGGGCACTATAGTGATAGTTCTCCCTTTGCAACCAGCCTTTAATCAGTTCTACCAGGCCATGATGTATTTTTTGTTTAATATGGAATCGAGCCTCTCTTTTTGCAGGATGTATATTAAAATCCACCAGATGTGGAAGCACTTCAATAAAAACAAAGGCCACAGGGAAGGCACCACCGGGAAGGTAACTGTCAAATCCGTATTCCACGGCCTGAATAAATGCATATTCATCTATCCGACGGCGATTGGCATAAATTTGTATATGTTTTCTGTCTCTACGACGAATATCCGGAGGAGCCGCCACTACTTTCAGTGAAAAATCCTCCCATTGTTGTTCAAGCAAAACCAATTGGTCCCTTTGGTAATCCGAGGGATAACACAGAGAAATCCTTTCTTTTAAATCTCCAGAAGGAAGATTCAGCTTCATCTTTTGATCATGAAAAAATCTGAAATTAAGTTCAGGAAAGGGAAGAGCT
>JAQICO010000169.1 GCA_027858495.1 Spirochaetaceae bacterium | reverse complement strand
AGTCACGTATCTTCTGTTATTTTCATTTAAATGTCTAAAAAAGCTTATATTTTGAGCAGACATTAAATATAATGGGAATAGTGGTGGATTCAAATCATAGGAATAGAGGAGTAGGAACTCATCTACTAAACAAAGCAGAAGACCAGGCAAAGGAATTAAATTGTATTGGAATAAGAGCCAATTCTGGTTTTAGTCGATCAATCGCTCATAAGTTCTATCTTAAAAATAACTATGACTATATTAATGATCAAAAAAGATTTATTAAAACACTATAAAAACCAGAAAAATCAAGGGACTATGGATTTCGCTGTGATTCAAGTAGTCTATTCCGATGTAAAAAAGGCATAACTCCTTTTATTCAAAAGCTATCCCTGTCCCACTGATGATAGCCGAGAAAAACTCAAATGTGTTAATAGAAAAAAAGTCTGTCCTTCAGGGGAAGTTCCTGGAGTATTAAAGTGGGGAGCCCCTCCGACTCCTTGAATATAACCATGGGAATCCACTTTCCCTTTTGCGGCTTCCCACATTTTTTTTGCGGGTTCTAGGTATTCGGCTCCTATATATTTCTCCTTGATGGCCTCAAAAATGGACCAGGCAAGCATTTGGGATAGGTTAGTTTCAATAAAGCTATCGAGATTATCCACAATATCATGAAAGAAACCATCCTTTCTCATCCAGGGAAGCAGGGCATCCAGTAATTCGGTAAACCATTTAAGCAATATCCCTCGCTCCTCTTTCATAGATAGGGGGAGAAAACGTAAAGTTCGGATAAAGCCTGCGGCGGTCCATCCATTTCCCCCTCCCCATTTATCTTCGCGGAGGAATTCCTTCTTTTCTTCATCATAGATATGCCCATAAAGATGGGTTGCTTTATCCATAAGCCTTAGTCGAAGGCCATGGATCTCTTGAAATGCCTTTTGGGGATAACCGCTTTTAGCGAGAAATGGAGGAATCATATACATCGAATCCACCCATAATTGAGTTTCTTTGAGCCGATGATAGATAATCCCATCTTGGGTTCGAGGAGCTTTAAACAGGATAAAATCTAACATTTTCCTATGGGCCTGCTGATATATTGGATCACCGGTTAATTCAAAGGCTTTCAAAACAGCTTCGCCATTGGAGGCAGGGTCAGTGCAGGATCCTTCTTCCCCCATCATGGCTAACCGACCATCTTCCAGTTGACGAACCACCGCATCATGGGCGAATTGAACGATGAATTCATCCTTTTCTGCGTCCATTAAATAATGAGATGCAGTCCCCTGCTCCCAGGAGAACCTTTGCATCCCTAAAAGAGCACAAAAAACCCTGGAGCTTATTTCATCTTCTTTGTACATAAAAAAATTATACTACATAAATCAATTTATGAAATAAGGAATTCAACCTTTACTGCAGACTCATCCAAAGTTCCACATTATCCACCAATGCCCTGGCGGATCCCGAGGGATAATCTCCCCGAAATCTAAATTGGAATTTCGGTAAATTATCAGCCTCCACGGGCAAAGCTACGGTATAGCTCTTCCAATCCTTATTAGCTGTCCATTCATGGGCAGTATGCCAACTGCTGCCGTCAAACCATTCCAAAAGAAACCGGTCACCCTCTCGAAGATATTCGGTTTTAACCTGGACCTTGATCTCAATATCGCTGAATCTTACGGTGGGATAGGCTTTGGCAAGGCTGTGTCCCTCAAAAAATTCCGCAGCGATCTCACCGGCGTAAACCTCATCACCTCGAAGAACATTAACGCCATCGCGACTCCAGCCGCCTCCTAGAAATTTTCCATTTTCAAATCCGTCAGCAAAAAAAACATCCTTCTCTTCATCCCGCATTAATGCCCGGGTCAATAACCCACTTTCGGTAATGTCCATGGGCGACCATTGCCCTCTCATACTGGCAGATCCTCGCAGGGCGGCAGAGTCCTCAATCAAATTACAGAGAGACCAGTTGGCCCAGCTAAGATTATGTTCATCCAAATAGTCCATCCATTCCGCGGTAAGGGCGGGATAAACCCCGTCATGGCCGGTATTCAGGGTGGTCCCCCATTCGGAAACAAAGAGAGGCGCCCCGTTATCCATGGCATGGGTCATTTTATCCCTGAGCCACTGACCGTAGCTTCCCGCATAAAAATGCAGGGTGTACATAATCTGATCAAATTCCAGTGGATCATCCGAAGCGATATCCACATCCTGGCTCCATTCAGTGGAACCCACTAGGATAATCCCATCCTCATCGTATTGCCGAATGATAGGGATTATTTCTTCTGCAAAGGGTTTTACATTGCCCTGCCAAGTGATCTCTCCGTTGGGTTCGTTGCAGATTTCATAGATTACATTGGGATAATCCTGATAAGCCTGTGCCATCTCATCAAAAAAGATCTTTGCCTCTTCCAAATATTTTAATGGATCTCCATCACTTAAAATATGCCAGTCAATAATGACATAGAGTCCGGCATCCAGGGCCGTTTCCACGGCCTTCATCAAGGAGTCCTTTTTACGGTCCACCAACAGTCTGCCATTGCCCTCGGTATACATGGCGGCCCGGAAGAGATCCATATTCCAATCATCCCTAAGCCATTGGAAGGTTTCCAAATTGACAAAGGTCCGGTATTCATAAACATCCAGGGTACTCATTCCCCTGAGCTGAACAGGGTTACCATCCTGGTCACATAAATCCAAACCGATAACCTGCAGCTGCCCATATTCCCGCAAAGGAGAACCAGCAGGCCCCTTAAAACGATCAGACTGACAGGAATAGATCATTAAAATTGTCCCGGCAAGGGCTACGAGTGTTATTTTTTTCAATGTTGTTTTATTAAAACCTTTTTTATTTGCAGATTTAAAAAACATTATAATTGAATCTCCATATTTAAAGATACATCGTCCAATAAAGCCCGACCGTCTTCACTTCCAACGTCTGCACGGAATCGGAACATAAAATCTTCATTACCTTCTGCCTCTTGGGGTAGGTTAACACTATATTTTTTCCAGGAGC
Organism: Spirochaetaceae bacterium; assembly: GCA_027858495.1. Taxonomy (GTDB): domain Bacteria; phylum Spirochaetota; class Spirochaetia; order DSM-2461; family DSM-2461; genus JAQICO01. The sequence continues at coordinate 188 of JAQICO010000169.1, read as the reverse complement.
CATTGCCGATCCATTCCTTTGCTACCTGCCATTGACTGCCATCGTACCATTCCAGAAGAAACCTATCTCCAGAAGCAAAGCCCTGGGTGGCTACGGCTGATTCAATTTCGATATTCCGGAATCTTTCTGTGGGATATTCCTTGGAAAGACTGTCCCCGGGAAGTAGTTCGGCGGAGACTTCACCGGCG
>JAQICO010000423.1 GCA_027858495.1 Spirochaetaceae bacterium | reverse complement strand
TTAAAAAACTTGGATATTAATAAAATTGTTAAAATTCCCAAGGAATTAATCCATCAAGGTCAATTTATTCTCAATGAAAAAAATATATTCCATTTGAGCCAGCTGCAAAAGGATATCTTTCAGCATAAGGGGCTGGATACGGAACCATTGCGAAAGCTTCTTGATATGGGGCTCAATGAAAATACCATTCGAAATTCCTCTGTAGACTTTGGTCTCGTCACCTTTCAAATAAATAAGATGAAGGCCAGGGAGATATATGTTGAGGATATGGAATCCGGCGAGTTGATAAACTATATCATGGCCAGTGCAACCTTTCCCGGATTTAAATTAACCCACATCGGTAAAAATAGTTATATGGATGGTGGTTTATATAATAATATTCCCCTTTCCATGGCACAGAAACGGGGGTATCGTAATATTTTAGTTATTGATATCGCCGGGGTTGGTGTTACTCAGAAGATGGATATGAAGGACTGCACCATCCGCTATATCCGAAATAAATCGGACATCGGCGGGCTGATGGACTTTGACCCTAAGGTGCTGGATCAGCTTAGAGATTTGGGTTACAGGGATACACTGAAGGCTTTTGGTGAGTTGGAGGGAATTTTATATTATCTCCGTCCCCACCAAGCCTTGAAGGACCGACTTAAAGAATTATGGGAAAAACACAGTCTGAAAATGATTCCTGAGGATATGTGGACAGACAAAGAGGAGAAGGACCCCTATGTTTTATGGGTCAAACTAAGAAGAAAATTGTCCGACGATGCCATGTATCATGGCGATTTGATTCTTGTTCTAGCAGAATGTGCTGCCTTCTCTCTTAATATTCCCAGTGATAAAATATATAATTGGAAGGATTTCATTAGCCTTATTTATAAAAAACGCCGAGAAATGGTGGAGTATGCCAAGGGTAAATTGAGCCATTTAAATCAGACCACCGCAGAACATTGGATTAAAAATACATTTAAGCTTGCCACGGAAAATCCCAAGGAAATCCGGTTAAACCTGTTTAAAAACTATCTGTTCCATCGGGATATTCACCGAACCTATCCCATGCTTCCAGTCAATGAACTGCAGAATAACCATGGAGAAATCAACCTGGCTCGGTTGTTCTTTCACCTGCTTGATTATTATTACCAGAAGGATAAACCAGAAGATCCTGCCAATTGATGCCTTCTCCCGAGGGAATGTCTTTATTTAAAATACTGCCCAATATCAATGGATAAAACTGCGGAGCAATCCCCGGTTTTAGGATTTTTTCACTGCGCAGCAGGGCGGAATTTTCAGTGCTCAGTACATCTCCTTTTTTAAGGTCAACTAAACCATGGACACTGCGGTTGGTTCTACTATAGTTCTCCCTTTCCGAGGGAGCCAATTTTTTTTCTCCTGTACCAAGCAAAGCGGCAAGTTTTTCTTCCCCCCAACGGTCCTGCAGGCTGGCTAATTGCTGGTGACTGGATAATTCCTCCAATTGGGCAAGCTCCCGGCACATCAGGGCCATGTCCTGAGGCGTCAGAGCAAAGGGATAATCCAGTCCTCGGTTATTCCTTTTCATACAGAGATGTTTTTCTATCATAGAAGCACCCTGGGTCAATGCAGTCAGCGGTACCATCAGGGGATCTTTGCTGTGGTCCGATACCCCCACGGGACATTGGAATAGCCCTCGATATAGTTTAAGTAGAGAAAGATTATACTCCTCCTCCGGTGCTGGATAGGCGGTGATACAGTGCAGCAGGGTCACAGGCAGGTCTCCGCAGTATTCCAAGGCCTTTTCTATGTCTGCCAAATGGGATACTCCTGTGGAAAGAACCAGGGGAATTCTGTAGGATACCAGTTGTTGGATTAGGGGGAAATGGTTTAATTCCGGAGAGGCGAGCTTGATGAAGGGCGGTGCAAGCTGTTGCAGCCATTGTGCTGTGGTGGCCCCAAAGGGAGACGCAATAAAATCCACCCGGTATTTACGGCAAAGTTCCTGAAGCCTTTTATAGAAGTCCAAGGGTTGTTCCAAGGATTCAAAATGTTGATACAGCGGAATATCTCCTCCGGGCAGGGGAACCAATCCTGTGTTTGGATGGATGATTTCATGGGCCAGTACCATTTGGAATTTTGCCCCTTGAACTCCCGATTGAGCTGCGGCGTGGATTAATTCTTCCGCCTTGATTATATCTCCACCATGGGAGGTTCCGATCTCTGCCGCCACATAACATTTCATAGGCATCATTTTATCCTATTAACCAGGACGATTAAAGAAGAAAAGTAAAAAATCCCTGAAGACTGGGACAATAGGTGCTTGACTACTCAAAAATGGCTATTTTTATAGATCATTACTGGTCAAAAGCCCATGTATAGCATAGAATATTGCCTATGGAATATATCTATATCGTTGAAGATAACCCTTCAATCAGGGAAGCTGTTGCCGGGTATTTGAAATTGGCTGACTACAAGGTGCGTGAATTCGGTGGAATCAATGGGCTTTTGGAGGCTGTTTTAGAGGAAACACCCGATCTGATGATTCTTGATATAATGCTTCCCGATGGTGATGGACTCCTTTTTACCAAGGAACTGAGAGAGAAAAGCGATATCCCTATCATTTTCTTATCCGCCCGGGAATCCGAATCAGATAGAATTACCGGCTTCGAGGTGGGCGGGGATGACTATATGGTAAAACCATTCAGTGCCCGGGAACTGGTTTTACGGGTTAGTGCCCTATTAAAACGCATCAAAAATAAGGGTAGCCGAATGGAAGCCAGCGGCTGGTCTTTAGGAAAAGAAGAACTGATTTTAGACAGGGACAGCCATAAGGCTTTATTGAATGATGTGGATTTAAAGCTCACCGTTGCAGAATGGAAAATCCTTGAGTATCTGTCTTCCGAGAATGGTAGTGTCATCGCCCGGGAACAGATTTTAGAACGCTGTCTGGAATATAACTTTGAGGGATACGACCGAACAGTGGACACCCATGTTAAAAATCTAAGAGCAAAAATGGGATCTCAGTGGATAGAAACCGTGCGTGGCTATGGGTATCGCTTCGCCGGTGAACCTAAGTGATAGGATTGCAGAGAAGGCTGATATTATTTACCTCCATCATATTGGTGTTAAATGGAATTATTTTATTATTGCTGCATCTGCTGTTGAGTGTTACCTCCTGGCCTCTATGGCTGGACAGCTTAATATACAGTCTTTTCACCCTGTTATTGATTCTGCTTTCACTGGTTATGGTTATGAACACCACTAAAAAAGTCAGTAAGGCCGTAAACCTCCTATCCAGAAAAATAACCGCCCTTTCCCATGGTCAGAGAAATATTTTTTTTAACCACAGCCGAACCTATGAGCTTCAAGAAATTGCCCGTGCCGCCGAGGTGCTACAATATGAACTACTTAGCAAAGAGAAGGAACGGCGCCGCTGGACCCAGGATATCACCCATGATTTAAGGACCCCAATCACCGCAATTAAAAGTCAGCTTCAGGCAGTGAGAGACGGCATCTTTTTTTTGGATAAAGACCGTTATGATTTGCTATTTCGTGAACTGGGAATCGTAGAAAAAATGGTGCAGGATTTTGCCCTGCTTAGCCGTATTGAATCCCCAGAGATGATTCTTCACCAGCAGTGGTTATTAAGCCGCCGGGTGGTAAGTAATCTTTTAAGTCGTTTTACCGCCCAGGCATTGGAACGGAATATCCAACTACAGCAAAATGGCGTAGAATTTTATTTTAAGGCCGACGAGGGTTTGTTAACCCGAGCTGTATCCAATCTTATTCAAAATGCCTTTCAGCACTGTAGCGATGGTGGAACCATTGAAGTAACATTGTATATACGAAAGAATCAGATTCTTTTTTCTGTAAAAAACCCAGGAACTATTCCTGAAGAAGATCTGCCTTTAATTTTTCAGAGACTTTATAGGGGAGAGAAAAGCCGTACTACCTCGGGCTCAGGTTTAGGACTAACAATTGCAAAATCCATCGCTCAACTGCATCGGGGAGATATTCAGGCTAAGAACAGCCCTGATGGATATACCATCTTTGAGATGGTAATCAATATGGAATTTTAAGCGGATCGTTTAAAAAATCATATAGTCCAAGGTATAATTGGGATCAGAGCTATCTGGTAAGTCTTGTCTTTAGCTGATAATATAGCTCATGGCAAATTTTAAACAAGCCCGATTTGTGGGCTCCTTTCCCCAGTATTCCCAGCTTCCTCCCGATGAAGGGACAGAGATCGCTGTGGTAGGACGATCCAATGTGGGAAAGTCTTCACTGATAAATGCATTAACCCATAGAAAAAATCTGGCAAAATCCAGCAGCACACCAGGAAAAACCAGAGAGATTGTTCTCTTTGAATTGGACCCGGCTCAGCGACTTTCAGACCTGCCCGGTTACGGCTATGCCAAGGTCTCTCAAACAGAACAGCGGCGTTGGGGTAAAGAACTCATGCGTTATCTTCAGGAGCGCCAATGTTTAAAAGCTATGGTACTGATTATGGATATGCGCCACCCCCTAACGGACTTGGACCGCCAGATGTTGCAGATTCTTAGGGAGACCGGAAAGGCCCTGGTTTTAGTTCTTAATAAATCCGATAAACTAAAGCAGGGAGAGCAAGTTAAAGCTAGAAGAACTGTTGAAGATTTTTTAAAGGAACTAAAATTTCCAGCTATAATAGTTCCCTTTTCCGCCGAAAAAAAGCGGGGAGTGGAAGAGCTCCGTGAATTGCTTGCCCAGTGGTTTGAGCACTAGAACTACAAAAAAAGACCGGCAAATCACCGGTCTTTTTTTTCTCCATGGTAGTTTTCTCCATGGGGATATACATTTTTTATTGGGATCGCCTAGGCTGAGACTTCTACCAGGTATTGGGTTCTAAGGCAGGTGTCCAATAATTCCTTAGACATGAATTCCTCTTTTTCGATCTTCCAGTCATTGTCTCTGTAACGGGTGATCCTGACTTTGTAACCGTCCTTTTTTTCATTGAGGATGGTGACCTTTTGCGTTTCAGAACCTCTGATTGCATACTCTCTCATGATCCACTCCTTGTTCTATGGGATTATTCTTAAATGGGGGTGATTAACCCCTATTGAGAATTTCGGAGTTTTTAATAGGGTACTTTAGAGGAAAGAAAGATCCGTGGATTAATATCGATTTTTCATCATGGCCTGTACAGACACTTGTAATTGTGGATCATCGGGGTCGTTCTTCCAGTAATGAAGAATGTGACGTTGGGCCAGATTGGCAATGGAACTGCGAATGGTATCTGCATTTATTCCCAGATTCAGGCTGGTCCACTTCACAAAGTCCCGTTGGGAAATGCGTCCTGATGCAACAAGGGTATCGTTCTGTTTCTTTTGCTCAAAATAGGTGCACAAACCCTGATATATCTGTTTATCAATATCCGCCCCAAGTATCTGCTCTATAAGGTAGTCGGCCTTACGAAGCCTCGCAGAAAGGGATTTAATCATTTTAATGGCAAATTCAGAATTTTCTGAGACCAGAGTATAAAATGCCGATCGGTTAAGAACCATCAATTGGCTGTCCTTTTCCGTTAAGGCAGACGCAGAGCGGGGTTTCTGTTCCACAATGGCCATTTCACCAAAAACATCACCCTTATAGAGTGTGGTTAAACTTTTATATGATTGGTCACCGGTTTTTTTTCGGATATTAATTTGGCCTTCCAGAATGATAAACATTCTATCACCTATATCGCCCTCTCGGAAGATCAGTGTTCCTGCCGAATAATGTTGAACGTATCTATGAAGTTTTCCCTTTGGTAACATAGCGTTATTATATTTCATTTTTTCTATTAAGTCTTTATGTTTTTCTATAAGATTGGTTAGGTGGATGAATACTTGAGTTCTACAGCTTCTGTAGGCTATTATAGGATCATCAACCTTTTTAAGGAACAACAATGAAAATTAAGAAAATACTTTTAGATAATATGATAAATGTAGCACTGCTTTTTGCAGGGGTCTATCTTTTTGCCTTTGCATTTCCCAATCAGTTTAATGATTGGGGTTATGGTTTTTTAGCCTTTATAGCTCTTATTCCTGTTTTTATCCTTATACATCGCAATGGTCTTGTCATGAATATTCTTTGGGGATTTCTCTATGGCTGGCTAACCTACCGAATCTTTAACTTCTGGCTTGAGGAATTTAATCCAGTGGCACATCAAGTTGTTCCCATGGTTTATGCGGTATATTTTATGATCTTTTTTCCCACGGTCCGCTGGGTGGAAAAAAAGATACCTTCTCATGGATGGCTGATCTATACACTTTTTTGGGTGGCCCTTGAGGTGTTTAGAACCAAGGGCTTCTTGGGGTATGCTTACGGGATTATCGGATATACTCAATACCGTTTTTTAAGTTTTATTGCTCTGGCGGATATAACCGGAGTATTGGGGGTCTCGGCGCTGGTGGTTCTTCCTTCAGCCTTGGTAGCCTGGCGGATCAATTATCCACCCGAGGAAAAAAAGCTGCTAACCTGGGGAAAAACTTTGGGCATTTATAGCGCAGTTTTTTTGCTTGCCAATATCTACGGGTGGATCAGCACAGTGGATTACCAGGACAGCCCAGTTTGGCGGCCCGCTTTGATTCAGCATAATGAAGATGCCTGGATGAACGGCATGGAAATATACAAAAAATCCTTTGAGGTACTGCAGCAGCAAAGCAGCCTGGCCCTGGAAGAAAATCCCGATGTTATCATATGGCCAGAGACGGCCTTTGTCCCCGCCATCGAATGGCATGAACACTACCGGAGGGAGCAGGAAAAGGTTCTGTTGATAGAAAAACTCCGGGCCATTTTAGCTTCTTCAGATACTCCCTTTATTATTGGTAATAATGATTCGAAAAGGGTGGGGGGAGAAAAGAAAAGCTGGAATTCTGTTTTACTGATTGAGCAGGGTGAGATCGTTGACCGTTATCATAAGATTCATCTGGTTCCCTTTGGGGAGCATTTCCCCTACGAAAATATATTCCCGGACTTTTACCAAAAAATAGTGGATCAGGGCATTGCCTTTTATGAAAAGGGTGACGAGTATACCGTAATGGAAACCGGAGGAGTACGCTTTGGTTCTTTGATTTGTTTCGAAGATACCTTTCCCTATCTCTCAAGAAATTTTGCTCGGCAGGGGATAGATGTTTTAGTGAATGTTTCCAACGATGCCTGGTCTAAGGCCAATGCCAGCTGTATGCAGCATGCCGCCATGGCGGTGTTCCGTTCAGTGGAAAACCGACGATCCATGGTGCGTTCTACCTGTTCCGGTTTTACCGCATCCATCGACCCAAATGGTAAAATATTAGATTCTCTGGAACCCTTTACCCAGGGGTATTTAATTGCAGAAGTACCTCTGTATACCCAGCGTACCACCCTTTTTACAAGGCTGGGCAGCTGGTTCGACTGGCTTTGTGTCTCTGCTTCTGGGCTTTTGATTGTTTATATAATGGTTCATGGTTATTTTGAAAAGAAAAAGAAAAAGGAAAAGAAATAATTATGAAAGACAGAACAGAAAATATTCTAGAACAGTTTCAAGCCTTAAATAATATTCCCCGGGGATCCGGAAATATAAAACCTGTTTTTAATTACCTGACTCAATGGGCAAAGGCCCATGGCTTTAAGTATATCAGCGATGAATTATTTAATATTTCTATAGAAGTCCCTGCTTCTCCAGGATACGAAGATTCTCCAGGAGTGATACTTCAGGGGCATATGGATATGGTCTGTGAAAAGACCCCCGGCTCTAAACATGATTTTTTAAGGGATCCCATAGACAATTATGTGGATGGTGATTGGCTCAGGGCAAAAGAAACCTCCTTGGGTGCAGATAATGGTATCGCATTGGCCATAAGTTTTGATCTTTTACTCAATCCGGAAATAAAACATCCACCTCTGGAAATTCTCATAACCACCGAAGAAGAGGTGGGAATGGATGGAGCAAAGGGGCTTTCTGAGGATTTTCTTAAGGGTAGAATATTATTCAACCTGGATTCTGAAGATGAAGGCGTATTGACCATAGGCTGTGCCGGAGGCTGTGACAGCTATTTTGATTTTCCCCGAAGCCTTGAAGCGCTACAAGGGGAGAAGGCCTATGAAATCATTATCGATGGCTTACAGGGCGGACATTCCGGAGTGGATATTCACCTGGGTAAAGGCTCTGCCATGGAGATGATGGGACGGATGATTCTTCAGGTTGCAAAGGAAAAAAACGGCCGGATAATTTCCATGAATTCCGGTTCTGGAGCCACCAACGCCATTGCAAGACGGGCGGAATTTACCATGGCCTTTCCAGATGATATGGATGTTCAATTCTGGATAAAGCAATGGCAGGATATTTTACAGCAGGAAAATCATGTGATGGAAAAAGCCTTAACTCTATCCATCTGCCCTAAGGAAATTACCCCAGCTGCATTGGGCATTTTCGATACCATAAAATTGGGCAGTTTTATCTGTTCCCTTCCCCAGGGAGTGGTGAATATGAGCAGGGACATGCAAGGTCTGGTGGAAACCAGCAGCAATATAGCAGGTGTCAGAACCACCCAGGATAATTTTGAATTCTTCGGAAGTCAGCGATCTTCAGTGATGAGCCGGCTTTACTGGGTACGTGATAGAATTGTGGCCCTGGCTGAATTGGCTGGCTGCCGGAATATACGAGTTAAAAACAAATATCCCGCTTGGCAGCCCGATATGGAGAGTCCTCTTTTAAAGAAATGCAGTGAAGAATATAAAAAATTATTTGGAAAAGAGCCTATTATAGAAGCCATTCATGCCGGTCTAGAGCCCGGGCTAATAGCAGCAAAATATCCGGGGATGTTGATGATTTCCATCGGGCCAACTCTAACCAATCCACATTCCCCCGATGAAGCTCTTTATATTCCCTCGTTGAAACCCTTTTATGAGTTTTTAGCTGCTTTATTGGAGAATTTTAAAATAGTAAATGACCAGCGGAAGTAAACGATCTATTATTTATGAAACTATATTGAGGTGTTTGAATCTATGAAATTATGTAAGTTGACCTTTTTTATAGCTGTAATAGTGAACCTCCTTCTGTGGTGGAACAGCGGATAGAAATATACGCCGATGGGAATGTAACTTATCCTTTTGAGGTTCATGGACGTAAGGAATTTTTAATTGAACTGTTAAAAGAGGTCTACCTTTGGAATGATGAAGTGGAATACCCCGAGTCTCTTGTAGGTTATGATTCTGTCAATCAGCTTCTTTGGGATTTAAGAGTACCAGAAGACCGTTTTAGTTTTGCCATGAAAAAAGATGTATATAACCGTCTTTTTCAAAATGGCCAAGAAATGAGTTTCGGATTCAGGGTCGCCTTTAATGGGCTTAATGAACTGCGTATTACCGAAGTCTTATTAGGGGCAGAGGGGGGTGATTTGGGTCTTCATAGGGGAGATAGAGTCTTGGCCATCGATGGAAGGGACCCCTGGCAATGGTACCAGGAGGATTATGAGGGGTTAGTTCGTTATTTTCAGAATTACACCTGCAGCTTTCAGTTTGAACTTTCCGATGGAACTATATTGGAAAGGAATCTCGTTGAAACAATATAGAAGCGGTGTTCTAGAAGAAGGAAGTTCCGTCCCTGTTAATGAACGGCGGCCATTCTAATTACTTCCAAAAATATTGCAGCTCCTGTTCGTTCGTTTGTTGGTGATGATGCCGCTGTTTTCTTTTTATTTTATGTTTAGCTGCAATTGTCAAAACATGGTAAAATCATTTTATGTCACCAAAGAGTATCCTTCCCAATTCTACAACAAACAAGCTTCAAGGCTCTCAACCGGATTTTGGCCCCAATGTAGTTATCATTTCTCCAGAAACCCAGGAATTTACGGCCATTAAGGAGCGAAGTATCTCGCTGCTTACTCTGGATCTTGGGCAATTTTCCAAGGATCGTTTGGCCTTCCTTTTTTATCCAGGAGAATATTCGGTGGATATTCCCGTGGGATTTTATACAAGCGTTTTAGGATTGGGACAATCCCCTGAAGAGGTTCAGATTCGAGGGGAAGTCAGTTCCTCTGGAGTCTTAAAGGGAGGAAATTCCACTTGCAATTTTTGGAGATCCCTTGAGAATCTTAGGGTTGAACCCCGGGATAAAACATATATGAAGTGGGCTGTTTCCCAGGCCGCACCGCTGCGGCGGATCCATGTAAAAGGAGACCTGCGGTTGGTTGATTTCGGGGCAACTCCCTGGGCTTCCGGTGGGTATATTTCAAATTCGAAGATAGACGGCAGAGTACTTGCCTTAAATCAGCAGCAGTGGCTATCCAAAAATTCAGAATTTGGTTCTTGGAAGGGCGCCCAATGGAATATGGCTTTTATGGGAGTCTCCGGTTCTCCCGAAGAAGGCTACTGGTCTAAGGAGTCTCCCCATTCCGTCATGGATAATGTTCCCATTTCAGTGGAAAAGCCTCTATTGAATGTGGATGACCAAGGATGGAATATTTACATCCCTCCTGTGGAAAGGGAGACTTCATCGTATAAATGGGAACTAGACCATCCCCAGGGCAGGCGGATTCCTCTGGATGATTTCTACATTGCTCATGGCCAAGACACATCTGATACTCTCAATGAAGCATTACAGTCGGGAAAAAATCTTCTCTTAACGCCGGCTGTTTATAATCTGGATAAGCCATTACATGTTACACGAGCCGGTACAATTCTTTATGGAATGGGTTTTGCAACACTGGCCGTCCATTCGGGCAATAGCGCCCTTAGGGTTGATAATGTTCCCGGAGTGAGAATCGCCGGATTGATGGTAGATGCCGGAGAAGATATTTCCCCCTGTCTTGTGGAGATCGGGAAATCCCCCTGCCAGGAGGATTTTTCTTCCGACCCGGTGGTATTGCATGATTTAGTAATTCGAGTGGGCAATGGCTCCATGGCCAAGGCGGAAACCGCTTTGCTTATCCATGCTAACGATGTTATTGGAGACCATCTGTGGTTATGGGCCGCCGATCATGATGGTGGGAACTTTCCAATATCCTGGGATACAAATCCATGCAAAAACGGCGTAATAGTTAATGGTGACCGGGTGAGTCTTTACGGTCTTTTCTGTGAACATTTTCAGGAGTTTCAGACTCTATGGAAGGGGGAGCAGGGTAGAGTGTATATGTACCAAAGTGAACTTCCCTATCGTGCTGATAGGGAGGAATGGAACAGCTCAAAGGAAACCCGGGGATATGCTTCCTATAAAGTTGCTCCAGAGGTGAAAGACCATTATGCCTGGGCCTTGGGGATCTATATGGTCTTTGGAGATCTCTGTACCCGAGCCATAGAGGCTCCCCAATCTCCCAAGGTAGAGATTCACCACGCAATGACAATAAGTATTAAGAGCGGCACCATCGGCCATGTGGTGAATCAGGCTGGAGATTCAACCCAGGTTAAACGTACCGCCTATTTAGAACATTATCCCCAAAGAAGATAATACTATCTTCTTCGTCCAAAGATCCTCAACATAAATAGAAAGATATTTATAAAATCTAAGTAGAGCTTTAAGGCGCCCAAGATGGAAAGCCTGGTGACCATGGCTTCATCGGCATTTTCTCCGAGCTGATTATTCCATTTTTGTATTTGCTGGGTATCGTAGGCGGTAAGTCCGATAAAAACAGCTACCCCTATATAACTTATCAGGTAATACATCATAGGACTTTGTACAAAATAGTTGATCAGAGAAGCAATAATCAGACCCCAGACACCCATTATCAGATAATGCCTAAAACCGGAAAGATCCTTATCGGTGGTCATGGCCCAGAGGCTGACTCCTGCGAAGGTGGCTGCGGTTGTAAAAAAGGCTAATGAAATATCTTGACCGGTGTAAACAAGCAATAGAGGACTGAGGGTTACCCCATTCAACATGGCATAGGCGCCGAAGAGTACCGTTGCTTTGTTTACACTCATGGTGGTGATTCGTCTGGCCAGGGTCATTACCATAATCAATTCCCCGATTATCAGGCCAAAGAAGAGCATTCGGTTACTTAATAATGTATTTAGAATTTGTACATTGTGGCCTACATACCAGGCTACTAATCCTGTTAGCGCTAGACCTGCGGTCATCCACATGTAAACATTTTTAAATATGCTTCGTTCCCGTACGGCGGTTTGTCCGAAGGTGCTTTGTTGTGTATAACTCATGGTT
>JAQICO010000288.1 GCA_027858495.1 Spirochaetaceae bacterium | reverse complement strand
TAATAGGTAAATTACGTAAAACATTTGCGTCTAATTCAATGGATAGCATCTTTTCAATTCTAAATGTCAAGGGCAGAGGATATATACTATTGGATTATAGGATTTGTTAACAACTTGTGGATAAGTCTCTAAATTCACTAATTTAATAGACTTAGCAAAATGCTCTAAATGTTAAATATATATAAAAAACCTTATTCTCGGGCAACGCAAACCGTTTAATTCTTTATATTGTATGTATTTAACAAATCCTGTTTTATATTTAAACATTTTTTTTAAGTTGAAATTGTTATCCACAATTTTTTTTCAATAATTGTGGATAACTAAAGAATATTAGCCTCTTTTTATTTTAGCTCCAAGACTGGTCATTCTTTTTACTAAATTTTCATATCCCCGTTCAATTTGGTAAACATTATCTATGATGCTTTCTCCTTGTGCTGTAAGAGCTGCTATTACCATAGCCATACCTGCTCTTACATCAGGAGAGACTAGGTAAGATCCCTTAAGCCTGCTAGGACCGCTTATGACGGCTCTATGTGGATCACATAGGATTATACCAGCACCCATACCAATTAGTTTATCCACAAAAAACATTCTCGATTCAAACATCTTTTCATGAATGAGAACCGTACCCTCTACCTGAGTCGCAACCACTGTCATAATGCTTGTTAGATCGGGTGGAAAGCCAGGCCAAGGTGCATCATCTATAATAGGAATAGCTCCTCCTAAATCCGAAGAGACCTTTAAAGGTTGATCAGAGGGAATATATATACTATTACCTTCTTGAGTCCAATGTATCCCAAGCTTATTAAAGGCTATTTTACACATTCTGAGATTTTCTGGCTGTGCGTTCTCTATTTCCAATTCTCCTCGAGTTACAGCTGTAAGCCCAATATAGGATCCTACTTCCATAAAATCTGATCCAATGGTAAATTCTGCACCATGAAGTTTTTTTACACCCGTTATATATAGAATATTGGATCCAATCCCAGTAATTTTCCCACCCATTTCATTAAGCAATTTACAAAGGTCTTGAACATGGGGTTCCGAAGCAGCATTACGTATCACCGTAGAACCTTCTGCCATAGTAGCTGCCATGAGAGCATTTTCAGTGGCTGTTACCGATGCTTCATCTAAAAATAGATCTACTCCAACTAATTTATTAGCTGTGATAGTAAATACACCGTCAACTTCCACACGTCCACCCAATTCATTTAATGCTAAAAAATGAGTATCTAACCTTCGTCGTCCTATAACATCTCCTCCAGGAGGAGGTAATACTACTTTTCCCATTCGGGCTAACATAGGACCAGCAAAAAGAATAGAGGCTCTTACCTTTTTAGCTTGTTCAGTGGGTATCTCATGAGATTTAATATTACTGGTTTTAATACTATATTTATTGTTCTTGAGCTTTTTTACTGTAGAACCCATTTCTTCTAATATTTTTAACATCACCTGAACATCTTCAATTTCTGGCAGATTATTTAATATTATTTCATCTTCAGTTAATAAAGTGGCAGCGATACAGGGAAGGGCAGCATTTTTGTTCCCCATAGCTTTTATTTTACCTTTTATGGGAAAACCACCCTCAATTATATATTTATTCATGGGTAAAGGTTACTTGGGAAGCAACATCCTGTCAATCTCTCAAATTCTTCATAATACTTATGGATTAAAGACCCATTGTTGTTTATACTGGCTCTCGATATTTCTTTTTTCAGGAAGGATCTATGAAAGTTTTAAAGTTTGGCGGAAGCTCTGTTGCGGATGCAAAAAGAATCAGTAATGTAATTGAAATAATCAATTCATCTGAAGATAACAAATACATTATTTTTTCAGCAATGAAAGGTAATGCGGAGATAAATATTCTCGCCGTAGCTCAAGGTTCCACAGAGAAAAATATATCCTTTGTTATTGAAGGTAAAAATAGAGAGATTGCACTTAAATGTGTACATAAAACATTTTTGAGGAGTAAAGGATGATTTTAGCCAGTACCAGAAATAAAAATGAAATAAAGACCTTCCACCAAGCCATTTTTATTGGATTATCACCGGAAGGCGGACTGTATTACCCCACAGAGACCCCTGATATGAGAGATATTATTTCTCGTTTTGACAAATCTATCAGTTTTAATGATATGTCTTCTGCTATTACTGCGGAATTCCTAAAAGATGAATTGGACAAAAAAGGTGCTGAAAGAATCGTAAATAATGCATTTTATTTTGAACCTCAAATAAAAGATCTTTCAGAAAATCTTCAAGTTCTTGAACTCTTTCATGGAGGGACCTGTGCCTTTAAAGATTTTGGAGCTTCTTTTCTTGCCTCTTCAATGGAGGAATTCCTTAAAGGAAAAGATGATAAGGCTATCATATTAACCGCTACTTCCGGCGATACCGGCAGTGCTGTGGCCAGAGCATTTCATAATAAAAAAAATATCGATGTAATAATTCTCTACCCTTCAGGTCGAGTTAGTCCTCTACAGGAGAAACAACTGACCACCCTTGGAGGAAATATACAAGCTCTTGAAGTTGAGGGTAATTTTGATGATTGTCAGCGAATGGTTAAAGAAGCCTTTTCCAATGCAGAACTTAAACAAAAATATAAACTCACTTCCGCAAATTCTATAAATATAGGCCGTCTTTTTCCTCAATCATTTTATTATATTTGGGCCGAAATACAGGGTAGAGCCAGAGGTAAAAAACCTGTTTTTACAGTACCCAGCGGAAATTTTGGAAACCTTACAGCAGGATTATACGCTTCAACCTGGGGTTTACCGGTTAAACATTTTATTGCTGCGACCAATAATAATGATGTTGTTCCTCAATATCTGAAGAAAGGTTTATATGAGCCCAGGGCTTCTGTTCAAACCTATTCAAACGCCATGGATGTTGGAGCTCCCAGTAATTTTGAACGAATGCTACAGCTATATAATGGGAATGTGGACTCTTTCCTATCTCAGATAAGTGGTGTGAAAATAGATGATAAAGAAACTACTTCTGCCATGAAACAAATATATAAGGATTATAATTATTTAGCATGTCCGCATACTGCAGTGGGAATTGAAGCATCCCAACGCTACTTAAAAGAAAATCCTCAAGACTGGGTTATTAGTTTATCCACAGCACATCCGGGTAAATTCCTCGAGGTTTCTCAGGATGTTTTAGGTATAACTCCGGAATTACCCGAAGAATTAAAGGTTCTTCAGAATAAAAAAAAGTACTCCTATAAAATACTAAATGAAACGGAAGAACTTCAAGCTTTTCTAAAAAAACACTATTAGTATTTTTTATACCAGTCTTAATTGACTGGTAATAATTACACTATCTGATTAATAAATGAAACTAAGACATTCAGAGCTTTCTGATTATTTCCCCCTTCAGGGACTATTAAGTCAGCATGAACCTTTGTAGGTTCAATAAATTCATCGTGGCCTGGTCTAACAACAGCTAAATATTGCTCAATCACTGAATCAACAGTTCTACCTCGTTCTACAATATCTCGTTTCATACGGCGAATAAAACGTATATCCGCAGGAGTATCAACAAATATTTTTAAATCAATCTTTTCTCTAATTTTTTTATCAAAAAATATCATTATTCCCTCTAGGATAATTACTGGTTTAGCTTCTAATTGTATCGTTTTATCACTTCTGTGTTTGTTGCATACTGAAATAGGACAAAGTTGCAAAGTAAATTCCCCAAAGTTGCAACCCGGAATTCCCCACTTTTGCAGAATATGAGTA
>JAQICO010000261.1 GCA_027858495.1 Spirochaetaceae bacterium | reverse complement strand
AATTTGCAGGCATGTTTCAAGATGGAATCAAACTCCGCTGCGAACTTCGAATTATTTATCTGCCCGATATGAGGTTTGGGAATTACTTCCAGCGCTCCATGATTAAGAGCATTAAAGCCTACGCTAGCAATATCCTCACTGGTGAAAATAATGATAGGAAGTGGTGTTTCTTTCATGATAATACCAGTAGCTGTTATACCATCCATAATCGGCATATTGATATCCATGATTAATAGATCAGGTTTTAATCTTTTAACGTCTTCTATTGCTGCTTTCCCATTGCTAGCCTGGCCGATAATTTCATATCCTCCTATTGATTCCAATAGAGAAATAAGCATGCTTCGAACTAGCATGGAATCATCAACAATTAATATTTTCACCAATATTTCCTTTAATAACATTATTTAGAATCATCTCTAGGTCTATGAAGAATTGTATTTTTTCCGTTGATGGAAAACGACAACCATATAAACCATGGTTGTTAAGTTTTTCCCTTACTCCTAAAGGAGATAGATAGATTTCGTTAATGGAGATCTTTGAGATTTCCGAATTGCTAGAAATTATCAATCCCAACCATTCATCGGAAATGGAATGGTTGGCTCCAAGAAGCCTTTTTACAAGGGGTTTACCAACATCAGAAAAATTATGAATTTTCATTAATAAGCAGAGACGAGAGCTTGTGGTATTACTGCAATTATACAAATCCTGCAAAAATCTATCACAGTCAAAAAGCAATATATTCTGACCATTATATTTAAATGCTTGATTTATATAAGAAATCGAACTTTTAATTTTTTTTACATCGTCCAAGGATGTACTACTAGAGAATTGATCCCGATTAACAAAAAAATCAATCTCTTCATAGCTGAGAATTAGAAAATCCTGTTCTTCACTCAGAACATCATAATCCTCCAAGATCGGCCTCCAGCTTTGTAAGAAACTGTTCTACATCAAGTACAAATATCTCTTCCTTTCCTTTAGGGGAAATGGAGCCAAAAAAATAATTTTCCCCTTCCTGCTTTGATGTAATCCGGTGCAAATCAGACTCGGGTAATTTTACAATCTCCAATACATCGGAAATAAGCAGCGCAAGTTGATCATCCTCCCGGCTTAGTATTAAAAAGGTCGATGAATCAAGTTTCTCTCTCTCGAAAATGACTGTTAAGTCGATCACCGAATAGGGTTCACCATGTCTGTTGATAAATCCTCTTATATAGGGAGGAGTAAAGGGCACAAAGAAAATGGATATTCCACTGATGATTTCTCTTACATCTTGTGCATGTATTGCATATTTTTTTTTGTTTATTTCAATGATCATATATCTGTTCAGACGGATAACAATCTCTTCTTTTGTTTTCTTTTTATTATGAGATTCTGTTATTTTTTCAAGTAAACCTTTATTTAGCATATTCTGAATACCTCTTTATTTAAACTTAATATCTCCCTCAGTAGTACATATCTTCCTTTGACCATCACTAAAACCTATTTTACTGATTAGATTGAGGATAATAGAATGAAACTCTTCGGTTTGCTCCGTAAAGGATATTCCCATACAATAGATATCTTGAAGTTTTTCTTTTTTTACCCAACAGCATATTCCCTTTACTATAAGTTCTTTGTCTTTGAAAACATCTGCCTCTGGTAGTTCAACTTTAAAGCATAAAGAACTATTAATATCTTGAGGAGATTCTGTTAAAATCATACAACCCTCTTGGGTAATATCAATAACTTTTCCAATCTCCAAACCCGATGCCAGATCTATACAATCAAGATAAATAATAAGATTCCTACGAATTCCCATACGTTTATTATCAACAGTCATGATACCTCCTAGAGTTATTGGTGATTGCTATACCAAATCATTTAGAGTTTGAATTAAGACTTCAAGGCTGGTCGCTGTTTCAGTTGAATTATTTATCATCTGTGATACGTCCTGAGAAGTTGTCGATATCTCTTTCATGGTAAGCAAAATCTGTTCAAATCCCAGTATCTGCATCTGAATATTACTACTAATAGTATTGGCTGATTCAGAGGTTTTCGTTGAGGTTTTATGAATAAGGTGAAAAGAGGATTCTGTTTCTTTTGAAAGGTTCCACCCAGAATCAATCAATTTTGTAGTTTCCTGAGAGGCGGTATATAGGTTATTGCTCTCCTTCTCTATAAAATTGATCTTTTCACGTATCTCCGTGGCCGCATTAACGGTGTTATCGGCAAGTCGCCTTACTTCAGATGCAACAATTTCAAAATTCTTACCAGCTTCCCCTGCAGCTGCGGCTTCTAATTCTGCATTAAAAGCGATAATTTTGACTTGATCAGCTATTGATTTAATTATGGAGCTTACATCCATGATGGTTTTAATATTATCGTTAAGAGAAAAAACAAAATCTATGGCCCTTCGATTGGAATCTTTAAGTTTTTCCATGGTTTCAAGATACTGATTCAGAGTTGAGATACCCATACTAACCTTATTTAGATTCTCATTTGAATGATCCTTTACCGTTCCCGCTAATTCTCCCATATCTTTACTTAATCGATTTGAATCTTCCATGGTTGCTACAACTTCTGCAACTGCCGCTGCCTGATTAATGGTCGCACTGGAGTTTGCCTGGGAATCTTCCAGTAGGTCATGGGAGGAAACCTTTAAATGTGAAATGGCTCCATTAACCTGTTTAAGGATATTGGTAAATTTAACCAAAACCTTATTTGTAATAGCTGCTAAATCTCCTAATTCACCAAAGTTCTTTAGGTAAATAGGTTCGCTATCCTTTTCATCTGTTCCAGAATTTATATGATTCATCTCTACAAGGATTTCATGAATCTGAATCCGGAACTCAATCCTGGAAAGAATGCTGGGAC
>JAQICO010000364.1 GCA_027858495.1 Spirochaetaceae bacterium | reverse complement strand
TTCAGCTACAGAGGCGTATATTTTATAATATAGATAATATCCCTTTATATTACTTTCACCTGATGGGGGGCTAAAAAATAATGTAGAGTCCTCTGACTGAGTGCTATTTACCTTGGGTGGTTGCGCTACGGCACTGTTTGGCAAACCGCAGGAGCTTAATAATAAAAGAATTGGAAGTATTATTGTTAACTTAGATGTCCAGAGATCCATCATAACCTACCAATTCATATATTCTCACGGGTTTTCTTTTTCCCTTAACACGAATATCATCCAATTCCCTACAGATAAAAGCACTATCATCCATTATTTTATTATAGGTAAATTCACTGATAATCAATTCGGTTCTATAGGTTTTGTTTATGGCTTCTAAGCGGCTGGCCAAGTTAACATTATCTCCCATGCATGTAT
This sequence comes from Spirochaetaceae bacterium, assembly GCA_027858495.1. Lineage (GTDB taxonomy): Bacteria > Spirochaetota > Spirochaetia > DSM-2461 > DSM-2461 > JAQICO01. The sequence goes on along the minus strand of JAQICO010000364.1, from coordinate 3,592 downwards.
AATTCATACGCCCGAGAGAACCCATATTACCCACGGTACAAATCCCGGAATTTAAACCGATTCCGATTTGTATCCGTTGATGTTCGGGCAATTGTTCGTTTAATTCTTTTAATAATTCCAACTGCTTCAATGCAGATTTACAAGCCAGCTTGGCGTGCTCTGCCTGAGCCAATGGAGCGCCCCAAAAACCCATGATAGCATCACCGATATATTTATCCAAAGTACCGGTATAATCCATCATACAGTCTGTCATGGATGTCAAGTATTGATTTAATAGAGCAACCAGTTCCTGGGGTGACATGGATTCCGACAATGTTGTAAAAGAACGGATATCCGAGAAAAATACAGTGATATCCATATCGATACCGCCAAGTACAGGCGGTTCATCCATCATTTTATCCACCACCATGGGATTGACATATTTACCAAACATATCCTTTAAATGACGTTTATCACTTTCTTCCACCACCACCCGGTAAACCACCACAGAAATAAAGGTTAAAATGACAGCAATAGAAGGTGTCGCATAATTAACCAAGAGGTTCTTTGTCTCGAAGAATACCATATCGGCCACCATAAAATAACCTATCAAATATACAAACACTGCCAAAAGTGACCATCCAGTATTAAAGCGAGAGGTTAAAAAGGCCACTAATAAAACAACCGCTAATAATATTAGATATTCTATCCCTTCGGGTAATTCCATTAAAAAATTATCCATAATTATGGTATTAAGGGCATTGGTATGAACCTCAACACCGTACATTAAACCCCAGGGGGTAGTATTTTCATCAAAGCCCTGAAAAAAACCACCAACCATAACTATTTTATTTGCCAAGGCCTTGGTTGGCGGCCAAAGGGCAGGATCTTCCGGTGGTACTCTCTGGGCATAACCGGAAAAAGATCGGACAGGAAATGTCTGAACGCCCCCTCTACCGGGGTTTGATCTGCCACCCATGAAATTTATGAGCATTCGCCCCTGGTCATCAATGGGAATCTTAATTTCATCTAGCGTTCTATATTCTGCTTCCTTAACTAATATACCCTGATCATCATAAATGGGTGCTTGGGTCATTATTTCATAGGGAACAATGGTCTGGCTGTCTTTATCGTAGACCATGGGGTTTTCAATCAATATATATTCCCCTAATACAACTTTTATATCATCCAAGGTCTTATGAAAATAATCTGCTGCCAATGCAAGGGTGATAGAGGGAAGAAATCGATCCTGAAAGGTGGATAATTTGAAATTTTAATTGTCAAATTCTCCATCCTGATCATCATCATTCTCACCGTTGCCATCGAGATCTAAAGGATTTCTGGGGGCCTCTGATTCTAATTCATGTTGAAGTTCCTTCAATCTTTGCTCATTGAGGGGAAGGTCAACATCATGCCACAGCCCCCGTTTATCTTGCCAGGATAGATGCTGGAACTGAGATCGATCAACATCGAAACCTATGTATAAATCTTCAAAACGGTATTTTTCCACCTCTTCGCTCAACCGTGCAATCAACTGTTGCCGCCGATATATTTTATCGGAATCTTCCCTAAAATTTGCATGGCCGTAACCACGAGCTTTTTGAGCATAGGGGATTAAGGGGGGTTCAGCAGAATGAAAAGATTCCACATTGCTGTAATCCCCTTCTATTCTGGTAAGACTTCCATATCGCTCATAGAGTGCCTCTTGTCTTTGAAAAACATCTGGCATGGAAATGGATGGGGGGTCAATACTTAATACGGTTTCCAGAAATACTCTTCCATTATCTTCAATGGAATTTATCAATTTAACATCATTATAACTATTACTGTCAGGATTTATAAAAAATATATCCATAAAAACAGAAGCTTCTCGTTCATTTTCATTGCTGATTCTGGTTAATGAATCTAAAAAACTAGCGTGATAGGAACGTTGAAAGGGCCATCGGCCAAAGGCATCCAATGTGGAACTATCGATACCCACAATTAAAATATCCGGAGATATTTTAAGATTCAAATCGTCTCGGGTAACTCCACCTTGAATAATTTCTCTATTGGCTCTGCCCTTCATTTTATAATGTAGATCCAGAATATCCACTTCAAGCCTATCAAAGATCGAAGTGGTTTGGGAGATGAGCACTATCAGCAAAAAAACTGCAATTCCTATAAAAATGCCAAAAATATTAGTTTTGAATAATCCACGACCACGCTTTTTATGTTCTTCTGCTGACACAATTTTCCCCTTAGATAGAGCTTTCTATATCCAAAGAAATTATACGGCTTTTGGCTAAATTTGTCCAATCAGTATCAGAAAAATTGGTAACCAACTGCTCGTAATAACTCTTTGCCTTCTCAACATCACCTTGAACCTCGTATAGTCGTCCAAGATTAAATAAAGCTTCAGGAACCAAAGCGGAAATATTTTCATATTCAACACTGAGTTTATCAAGCATATCAATGGCTTCTTTGATCTTTCCCTGTTCTTCCTGGGCTACAGCTGCATTAAATAATGCGACAGAAGCTAGATAACTTTTGGGGAATTTATCATGAAGAGCAACAAAGTCCGAGACCCCCTGGGTCCAGTCTTCCTGTTCCATGCTGTACTGTCCTCTAATAAACAATGCTTTTTGATGAGCATAACTACCCTTGTATTCTTCTAGGGCTTTATCTACCAATGTTAAAAAAGTAGACGAGTCTTTTTCTGATTCCAAGGCATTGGTCCACTGGATATAATTATCTTCCATTTCATTGGCCAACAGATTAGCTTCATTACTCTTATTGGAGTACACAAGATCCCATGCAATGGCGGCTACGATAACCACTAATCCCAAAATTAAGGCACCCCAAAGCAGAGCTTTGTTCCTTGATACAAATGTTGCAATTTTTTGACTTATTGACTCATTTCGTTCCATTGACTTTTCTTTCAAATCTTTCACCTCTGTTATGTATTAATCTCTAATTCTTTAATCAATCTGGATAAATAGGTTCTCTGTATGCCCAAGGCTTTTGCCGCCTCAGTTTTATTGCCCAGATGAACTTCTAAAATTTGTTCCAAATATTTTTGTTTAAAGCTATTAAGGGCTTTTTTCAACGTTTTATCCTGATGGTTATCCTCGGTTTTGTCAATCCTTAAATTTAAAGAGAGATCTCTTTCTGTAATTATGTTGTTCTGACAAATCACAACGGCCCTTTCTATTGAATTGGACAATTCCCTTACATTGCCCGGCCAATGGTAGGCCAATAGAGCCCTTAGTGCCGATTGTTCCAATTCAGGAGGGCTTTCAAAATCCTTTTTTGAGTAAATTTTAATAAAATATTCCGCCAACAGAGGTATATCTTCAGGGCGCTGCCTTAAATTAGGGATTTTCAAGGGTAAAACATTCAGACGATAATACAAATCCTTTCTGAATCGATTCTGCTTTACCTCCACCAGTAAATCGACATTACAAGCTGCGATAATTCGGACATCCAAGTTGATCTCTTTTTCATCTCCCAGGGGATTTACTTTTTTATATTCCAATACTCTTAATAGTTTTGATTGAGCCGGCAATGATAACTCAGAGACCTCATCCAGGAAAATATTACCTCCCTGGGCCTGCTGAAACTATCCTAGATG
>JAQICO010000069.1 GCA_027858495.1 Spirochaetaceae bacterium | reverse complement strand
ACTGCGGCCTGCAAGTAGGTAAGGGCTTTCTGGTAATCTCCCTTGTTTTGGGCATCCAGGGCGTTCCCCAAATGGATCAATCCCTGCAAAGAAGGATTATCCCGCAGGCTCAGCCGTCTACGGTCCTCCTGGGAAAGTTCCAATCCCCATCGGAGGATCAATTCTTCCAGAACCTCTTCCTGCAGGATAAAACTCTGTTCCAAATGGGCGGTTTTTGAGATGGAAGATTCCACTCTGCCGCTTTGGGTGTCACTGATTTTCAAATTGAGACTCACTGCCTGTCCGGTAAAGATCAGAGAACCGGTAAGAAGGTATCGGGCTCCAAGAAGTTCTCCCGCTTCCGATGCTGTTTCCTGGTCCAGCAGACCGGATAATCCAAGACGCTGTTCCTCCAGTATACGTTCCAGCTCTTCTCGCTCCACCAGAATGAGAAAATCCATGGACGAAAGATCCGCCAGAATCATCTCTCGGACTGCCAGTGCCAGGGCGTCTTTATCGTCCTGGGAAATAACAGAAGTGGAGCCTTGAGAGGCATTGGTCTCCAGGTACATCACTGCCAGGGCGGGGGACTGTTGGCTGAACAAAGGAGCCAGGGAGATGAGTATTATAAAAAAACAAAGAACCTTCATAGGATACATTCTAGGTGATTAATTGGGGCCATGGAAGATCTTTTTGTAATAAATGAGCCTTCCTTGCTTGAGAAAGGCAAGTTTGGAAAAGTATTTAATTATTCCTTCTGATATAATTTCCTTAAGAATATGTTTAGGAGAATATATGAATAAATTATCCTTGTTTTGTGTCTCAGCTCTACTGATGTTTCTTGCCTGCCAAAGTAATAGCCAGGGCGAATTGAGGGGAGAGCTTTCAATGGAGTCTCCATTACCCTCTGTGGGAAGCCATGGTTCAATGGAATACAGCCAAACTTCGGATATGGTTATATGTCCTTTTCTCCCCCTTAGCTCCACCGCAGAATATCATATTATGGCATATTTTAAGGGCCATGAAATCTATGAATCCATTGAAGCCTTTGTTTTTAACGGGGAAACGGAGCAAGGCGATTCCCCTATCCGGGCAACCTTGACCCGCCATGATAAGAGCCAAGTGGACTATTTTAATTTTGATATTAACCCGGCCACCGAGGATGACCGTCAACGCTGGTATAACAGCTCCATACACTTTGTCTATGAAGATAACGGACTGGGAGGACTATTGGAATTTACAGATAATTCAGGGAATGATTTTTCTTTGGTTTATAAAGCAGACAGAGGCGTCTCAGAGCAAAATGGCGGGTTAACCGATGTGGGAGAGCATAGCCCCCATGGAGGACTCCCTCTTTTTTACCGGGAAAAGTCTGGTATCGGATCGGAAAATTGCTATGTACAGATAAATAATCAGACCTACGAGGTTCCGGTGGATGAGGCCGTTACAAAACGTCCCTTCTTCGTCGCTTATATGGCCTATATCTCCAAGGGTTTCAACAGTGTAATTTATAGCACAGGAGTAACCCAGCTACAGAAAGAATCCTTTCAAGTACAGGAAAACCAAGATGAAATTGTTTTAACCTATGACACTTTTGAAAGCACATTTAAAATAGTTACTTCATCGGGAGTTCCGGAGATTAAAGAAATACTTAGCCGAAACCCCTGGGTATCTCCCGATAGTTTTACAACAATGATTTTTGATCCTCCCTTCCCCAACCTGGTTGCGATGAATACCGGAGAGACTTTTAATCTGGGCTTTCAGATTGATTTTGATGTTGCCCAAGGTTTGGTTTATGGGGATATCACGGTACATAAGCTTAATGATCGCCAGGTCTATGTTGAAATGAATCCTCTATCTCCTTCTTGGGCTGTGGATTCAAGAGCCATGAAATATATTCTTAATTACCAAGAGCAGCAAGTAGAAATAGAGGCTAAAATGTTATTAGAATAGGTCATGGATTAACACAAACAGATTAACCGGGTGATTGATGAAATTAAGAAAGAACCCCAGAAGAATTTTACTCTGGATAAAATTGCCCAAAGCGCCAGTTTTTCGTCCTTTCATTTCCATAGAATCTTTACCACTGTTACCGGGGAAACCCCGGCAAAATTTATTCGTCGTCATAGGATTCTGAGAAGCCTGGAAATGCTGCTCCATCAACCCGGAAAATCCATCACTGAAATTGCCTTGGACTCAGGTTTTTCTTCCTCTGCCAATTTTAGTAAAGCCTTTAAGAACCTTATGTAATGTCCCCCTTTCCTGACATGCTTTAGGGGAATTCCTCTAGACCGCCGGACGATTAAGGGGATTGCTCAGTTCTCTTCTCAATAGCTTTCTCTGGAAATCTGTAAAATATCCTTCTATTGAGAAAGGTAAAATCCTTGTTTCATCGGTTAATTGTTCTCCAATCTGTTTGACCAGTTCCAGATCCAAGCCAGCAGTTTCCCCATGTCTTAAATATACTGATTTCTTCCGATTTATACGAAATGGTTTTTTGAAGTTATGCCAGAATGAGTATACGGAGAATCGATTCATGGCGTTATTCATGTTTCTGCCATGCTGTAGGGTCTCTCGAACATGTTCCGCTTGATCCTTTCTGATTTGACGATCTATATAGTTACATGGAAACAGTTTATTAGAGGTGTTTCGCTCTTCCTTTGAGTTGGTTTTTCTATGCGTTACCCCCTTCAGACCTGGATGCTTTTGGAATTGATGGTGATAAATGGTGTTCTCATCTGTATCTAAAATGCATTCTTCCATTGCGGATCGGTCCATCATTTCCGCTATATAATCCAGCAGCTCTTTAAAGCTTTTGGAAGGAGCTTTCTCTTCAAAGTATGCTACTTTATATAGCTCTTCAGCTTTTTCTTTTTGCTTTTCAGTCATCCTTCCTTTTCGATGGAAATAGAAAGAATTAAAGAAGTAGATAAATTGAGACTTTTGTCCTACCAGGATGTTGATATTCGTAGGAAAGAATTGTGAGAGGATGAAACTCTCCAACCCATCGGCAGCCAGGTCCTCCTGCAGGTCGATTTGCCCCAGAATTGGAGCTGTCAAACAGATCGCCTTCTGAGCCAGCCTATCTATTCGGTTTTGTATCGTCTTCGGGGAGCAGCGAAACTGGCGGGCCATATCCCTGATACCTGAAGCAGAAATCATGGCGTTGACCAGTTTTTTGTAATTGAATGGTTTTCTTGCGTAATAGTTTATATGGAAAACATTTGCATTGAAGGTATACCAGCATTTTTTACATTGAAACCGCTGGATCTTACCCATTAAGAGATTGCTTTCGAATCCTTTTTTTCTAAAGCTTCCAGGTTCTGAACTGTCACTCTCATGGGTGGAGCATTG
>JAQICO010000220.1 GCA_027858495.1 Spirochaetaceae bacterium | reverse complement strand
CTCTTCTCCCCCTTCCTTTCCCATCCGTGTGATCAGTTGTCAACTATTCTCCCCTCCCGTCATTCCCTTTCTTTCCCATCTGTGTAAATCTGTGTTCATCTGCGGCAATACCCTCTTTCCCCCCTCTTCAGAGTTTAATTACTCCCTGAAAAAGAAAAACTTTTTAAAAGTTATACCCCACCCTCAATCCGCCATTAATCAAAGGCTCCTGAGGCACAATCAAATAACGGAACCGCAGGAATGGGGAAATTACCAGCTTAGAGTCCATAATGTAATTAACCGCAAGACTTGCTCCACTGCTGAAGTAGGCCTGGTTTTTAGCAAAGTCGAAGTCTGCTCCCCATGGATGGAGTGACAAACCCAAATTGAGTTGAGGATTTATCCTATAGTGAATGGTGAAATTTTCCGGGAGTATAATACAAAGGAAGGCCAGTGTGGCAATGGGATCCTCTTCATCTAAGTCATCGTTATCTCCGGCATTGGCTAAAAATAGGATGGTTCCGAATACCGCAGGGGCGGAGCAGTTGAAATGATCTTCAGAAAAGACAAGGGAATACCCCACAGAATAGCCCCAGTTTGGAGCTTTTGATTCCAGAGGGAAATTTAGAGTGAGTCCCACGGCATGAGATAGATTACCCTCGTATTGGGTGGTGCCATAATCGATTCCCAAATCTGCGTCTATGGCAAAAGCCCCAGAAGAGAATATAAAAAGGTTCAGCGTTGCTATAAAAAAAGTAAAAAACCTTGTTGTCATATTAAACCCCTATTATGAATCCTGAATTATTGGATTCTTTATTATATTTACAAAATAGGACAAAGCCAATAAATTCAAAAAAGAATATAAAACCAGCTCTTTTGGAACTATTATTGGAAAAAACAATTTTGTTCCTTTATAATTAACTAGAAATATTTTTTTGAAGGAAATGAAAATGAGAAAAAAGTTTTTTCTATCCCTATTGCTCCTAACCCAAGTGGCCTTTCTTTGGTCGCAGAATATTGAAACACAGGGTCGTCAAGCTCTTGATGAACTGGCGGGACAATACCTGGCAGAAAGGCCTCAGATATATTCAAAGGTCACCGTCTCCATGGTGGGTATAAACAACGTTACCGAATTTGCTCAAAAAAATTATATCGGAGAAACTCTGGAAGAAATAATTAAACTTTCCCTGGCAGATAGTCTGGTCTTCAGTTATATTGACCGCGCCCTGTTGAATGCCGCCATGGATGAAATAAAACTCAGCCTTTCGGGCATCACCGATGAATCCACCGTGGTGGAGATGGGGAAGATCGAAAACGGAGAACTCCTATTAAGCGTAGCGGTTTACCAAGAGGAGGATTCTTTTGTATTAACCCTTAGCCTGGTGGATGTAGAAACCACATCACTAAGCGCCAGTACTAAAATCATGCTGCCTCAAAACGCATTAATACTCCGCAGCGAAGAGATAGCCCTGGAAAGCATCGTGGCCAATGGAGTGGGAATTTCCTTCACAGGAACCCCCTTTTACCCACTGATTGCGGCCCAGGAACCCCATGTGGGTGTCGGACAGAATGAAGAGATAAATGCGATGTCCGGTGAAATAGAATTGGCATATAGAATAAGTAAAAATTTAAAGGTTGCCCTTTCATTAAATACCATGGTGCACAGTATACACTGCGATACACGAAGCTTCTCAGAAGCACTGAATGTCCCGCAGGCAGGAAAAGATGCCGCCTATGATTCTGAAATATTATTAGCTGATGGCTCAGTAGGGGGGTTAGATCCAAATATGATTGCAGATGCCTCACTCTTCTATTTTCTGGATCAAACGGTCTTTAGTATTGGCATACCTGTTTCCTATGTATGGAATCCCCATAGGAAAATAAGTGTATCCTTCAACCTAGGTCCCACCCTAAATATAATTAACTACAAACAGGTTTACGACTCCTTTCCCATAAGAGAGGGAGATAATGTGTCGTTGCAGCGTCTGGAACTACTGCGGACCATGATGGGGGTAGGTTTTATAACCGGCGTAAGGGGAGAATACTTTTTTCTTCCTCGAATGGCATTCAATCTAGGCTGCTCCTATATATTTAATTACACCTTACCAAGCCAGGATCCCTTTACCCAGTCCACCACCAATGGAGAATCCTTTTTTTCCTACGACGACCGATCGTACAAGGCCTATGGACTTAATCCTTTTATGATGCCCAATGGGCAGCCTATCGATGAATCGTCCTTCTCGGCAAATTATTTCAAAGTGTACATGGGTGTTTCAATGTATTTTTAATCATCATCCAGATTTAAATCCACATCTTCGAAGGACAAATCATTATCTTTACTCACATCAAAGTCACTTAAATCTATCTCTTCGAGATTATCCACCGATGAAGAAGAGCCGTTATCCGGAATCTCTCCATCTATATCAACCGAGAGATCGACTTCTTCGCCTTCATCAAAATCTGCATCATCAAAAACTTCATCATGCAAAGGGTCATCATCTTCGTCATTTTCATCAAAGGAGGATGAATCGATTCCGAAATCATCAAAGTCCACTTCTTCCATTTCCAAGTCGTCCATGTTATTAAAGTCAATTAAATCATCCCCCACATCAACCTCATTGAACGGACCCATAGAAACCCTGTTTTCTTCTGCCATAAAGACCTTACCCCTGAATTTGATAGTCTCCAGATATAGTTTTTGATCTATTAAGATTAACCTGAAATTCCCTGGATGTCATTATTTTTTATTCGTCTAAAAATCAGGTAGCTGAGAATACCAATTCCCAGTAGAGAAAATTCAACGATATAGGCCAGCACTTTTGAGTGGTTATATAAACCGAGCCCCAGCTTTGGAGAATTATAAAACATCAAATATAAATCAGGTTCTGCAGGCACGAGGTTCATTACAGCGCCCATGGGATGGGTGATGAAATCTAACAGCCAGTGGCTAAACACAATGAGACTAACCGCTATTGCAGATTTGATATGTTTGAAGATGAGGAGAATGATTACACCCGCCAATATGGACCATATGACAGACATAAAAAGTCCGTGAGACCATGGGGCACCACCATCCATTCCTTCGATTCCGAATATCCAAAGAATCACCCAAAGTATATCGAGAAACTCACTGGCTATTAACAATAGATACAGTGGTATTTCATGGGAAATCCATTTCCCTGCAAATCCAGATGATCAATGAGCAATACCTGCCATGTTATTCTCCCTGGAGCTGAATAATAACATAAAAATCCGAGGCGTTGTGATGATTAATATATTTACTGTAGAATAAGATACAAATGAAAGTTATGGGTAAGTTATGGATTGGAAAAATGCATCGGACAAAGAAATTATCTGCTACTGCCAGAATGTTGACAAAAAGACCGTGGTCTCTGCCATTCACGCTGGTGCTAAAACCCTGGCTCAGATAAAAGAAACCACCGGAGCATGTACCGGTGGAAACTGCAGGAAGAATAACCCTTCGGGGAAATGCTGTTCTGGAGATATCATGGAACTAATTAAGCTTTATTCACTTAATTTGGAATCCTAGGATAAAATTCTATGGATCAATTCACCAAGTTCATTTCTACTGAAGGGCTTTTTTATAAAACCCGACAATCCCTGTTTCTTTAATAACATCAAATTCTCATCCTTGGTAAAACCCGATGAAATAATCACTTTACAGTGTTTATCGATTTCCTTCATTTTCTTAAAGACTTCACTACCGTTCATTTGAGGCATAATCATATCGGTGATAACAAGATCGATATTCTTGTAGTTCTTCTCAAATATTTTTATGCCCTCTATTCCATCGGCGGCCAGCTCAACGGTGTATCCTAATTTTTCGAGGATGGGCTTGGAGGTTAAACGAATGATTTCTTCATCGTCTATCAGAAGAATATGCCCCGATCCGACCAGGGTTGATTTCTGTTGTTTTATCTTTGGTAAGCTGTTTTCTGAACAGGGCAGAATAATATGAAACACCGTTCCGGTTCCAAGCTCACTATAAACGGTGATGGCCCCTGAATGGTTTTTTATCGTCCCATAAACAGAGGACAAACCCAAACCCGTTCCCTTTCCCTGCTCCTTGGGTGTAAAAAAAGGATCAAATATTTTATTTAGGATTTCCGGCGCCATGCCAGTACCTGTATCTCGGACTTCCAATTCGATGAAATCACCCGGTGATATATCAAAAGGACTCAATGAGCAATAATTCTCGTCAAGTGATAGATTTCTTGTTATAAGGCGGAGTGTCCCTCCATCCTCCATGGCATTGGCAGCATTAAGAGCTAAATTGATGATTACATTCTGCATGGTTGAAATATCCCCGTTGATTGCGGGGTTCTCTGCTCGGGGCTTCAGAATAATATCAATTTTTTTATCAATGGTTCTTTTCAATAATAATATAGTTTCCTTAAGCAGTGTATGAAGATCAAGCGTTTCAAAGGCTAGATCTTTCTTTCTACCAAAGGAAAGAAGTTTTGAGACTAAACCTGAGGCTCTGAGAGAGGCTTCCAGAATCA
>JAQICO010000034.1 GCA_027858495.1 Spirochaetaceae bacterium | reverse complement strand
TGAAGAGACATTCCAACAATCAATCCTCCGAAGATATTGATTATGGTGATGATAATTCCTACCTTTACGTTTCCCGATACAAATTTACTGGCTCCGTCCATGGCTCCATAAAAGTCTGCAGTGCGCTGAAGATCGGACTTGCGTTTTCTATATTGGTCCTCGGAAATTACTCCTGAGTTAAACTCCTGATCTATGGCCATGTGTTTATTGGGCAGAGCATCCAGAGTAAAACGGGCAGCCACTTCTGATACACGGCTTGCACCCTTGGTGATAACCATCATTTGGACGGCAATAATAATGATGAAAAGAATCGTTCCAACCACCAATCCCTGGGTACCCGAGGTTCCAGTAACAAAGGTGGCAAAGGCCCGGACAATTTGACCGTCAAAATCCGCACCCTTGGATAAAATCAATCGTGTAGATGAGACATTTAATGCCAATCCAAAGAAGGTGGTCACCAATAGCATGGTGGGGAATATGGAAAATTCCAAGGGCTCACTTGTATAAAGTACAATCAGAAGAATGACAATACTCAAAACAATATTGATAATCATAAATATATCCAGAAAGATGGTGGGCATGGGTATGATCATCATAAAGATCACCATAATCACTGCTGAGGCCATGATAATATCAGCACCGCCTTTTCCAAGGATTATTTGACCTATGCTTTTTCTTCCTATATCTGCCATTACTATTCTTCAGGGGCCTAAGCCCCAGCCTCCATCCGAATGGATTCGATACCCTTAAGGATATCCGCTACAATTTGCCAATAATCTTCTGGGACTAAATCACCTATATCTACGTTGGCGTATAAGGCCCTTGCCAAAGGTCTGTTTTCGACCTGAGGAACTCGGTTATCCCGGGCAATTTCTTTGATGCGCTGGGCCATATGATCCACACCCTTTGCGATTACCCGAGGTGCAACCATTTCACCATAACGGTATTCCAAGGCAATAGCGTAGTGAGTCGGGTTGGTGATAACCACAGCTGCCTTTGGCACGTTCTGCATCATATTAGCCTGAAGAATCTCACGCATCCGCTGTTTTAACTTAGCCTTAACCTGAGGGTCTCCTTCACTTTCTTTATATTCTTCCTTTATTTCATGGGTGGTCATTTTTAAGGATTCTCTATGTTGCCAACGCTGAAACAAAAAATCTGGTATTGATAATAATAAAAAGAACAGAGTGGCTTCCATAACGATTCGGAACGCCAACCCCAATAACATGGTAGAAGCCTGAAGCAAAGTCATATTGATGGTATTTGCCAATTGTGGAATTTTACTTCGTATATTCAGAAAGCTGATTAACACAACTACGAATATTTTAAAGATAGTTAAGGCCAATTTATATGCGCCTTCAGGAGAGAATACAGTCTTTTTTATCCAGTTTGACGGACTAGGTGCAATACGCTTTAAATCAATTTCTATGGGTTTTAATGAAAAGACAAAACCCGTCTGCACTACATTCCCCACCACAGCCGCTAAAACGGCCATACCAAAAAAGGGCAGTGTTATCCGTAAAAAATAATTTAAAAAGGCCGGTGCAAGTATGCCCGTTTCACTAACATCTATTTCCACGGACAGTGTTAGAAAATACTTGATCATCTCAATGATTTGGTTGAGGATGTAACGGCCCAGCAAGGCCAACATGGAAAAAGTAAAGAGCAGCACTATAGCCTGCACCAATTCGGTGGATTTTGCCACCTTTCCATCTTCCCTGGCCTTGCGTATTTTGCGCTCGGTGGGATCTTCCGTTCGACCTTCATCCTCTGCAGCAAACCACTGTAGATGAATTTTTGTTGCAACATTCTGGGAAAGGAACTGAGGATATAACTGCTGTAGAGTTAAATTACTCATGAAGTTCCTCCAGAAAAGTAGGTCAGAAAGCTAAGGATCATATCAAATCCCCAATCGAAAAGAATCTCCATTTTTCTAATAAGAAAAGGAGCCGAGAGGTATATCATGATAAATCCCACGGTAATCTGTATGGGGAAGCCGATCATCAAAAGATTCATCTGCGGGGCTGCCTTGGCCAATAATCCCATGGTCAAAGATATGAGCAGTAAGGTGCCCATCATGGGAAATGCTATGATCATGGCCTGCCCAAAAAGTTTAGCCAAAGCCGTGATAAACATATCCTTTACATAATCGGGATAAAGCAGTAAATCCCAGCCTTTAATGGCCTGAAAGGATTGATAAAGACCGGTAAAAAATATCCGTTGCAATCCCTTAACAGAGATAAAGACCAAAATGGATATTAGATAATAGATCTGACCGATCAGGGGCGTTTCCACCTGAGCCAGAGGGTCATAGGTGGTTGAAGCTCCAAAACCCATTTGAACAGAGAAAACTTGACCGGCTACCTGAAATATTGAAAAAATGATCTGCAGCATCAAAGCCATGATCAATCCGATGAGTATTTCCAATATTATCAACATAACATAATCCAAAGCTCTAGAAGGAATTACATAATCCATAGTTCGTACCATGGATAGTAAAACAGTGGAAGTGAAGATGATTAAGCCGCCCCGTGCCATGCCGGGGATAGAAGTGGATGAAAGAATAGGAGCTGTAAGAAACAGGGCGGCCATGCGTGCAACGATGAGTAAAAATAACTGGCTGTCCTGAATCACCTGATTAAACATAGATTATCTTGATAGATCCGGAATTAAACTATATAAATTCACGGTGTAATTCTGCATCATACTGATCATCCATCCGCCTAGGATGCCTATGGTTGCCAAAATAGCAACTATTTTGGGAACGAAGGTAAGGGATTGATCCTGAATACTGGTGGTTGCTTGAAAAATTGAAATAAGCAGACCGATAACCATGGCCACCAACAGAGTGGGCCCTGCGATGGTAACCACTTGAAAAATAGCCGTTCTTAATAATGTTACAACTGTACCTAGGGACATATATACCTCCTCATTTATCTAACAAAACTTTCTACAAGTTGCCCCAGCAGCAGACTCCAACCATCCACCAATACAAAAAGAATCAACTTAAAGGGAGTGGATATCATTACAGGGGGTAACATGATCATACCCATGGACATCAAAATGGAAGCGACGATCATATCGATAATTATAAAGGGCAGATAAATTAATATACCGATTTTAAAGGCTGTGGTTAGCTCATTTAAAACATAGGCTGGTATCAGAACATAGGAAGGCACATCAGCGAAGGTTTCTGGCTGACCCAACCCTGCCATATTCATAAAAAGAGCAATATTATCTGGACTGCTTTTAACCTGCTGATACATAAAAAATCTCAAAGGTTTTATAGCTCTACCATAGAATTCCTGGCTGTCAATTTCTTCGGCGACAAAGGGCTGATAGGCCTCTTGATAAATTCGGTCAAAGGTTGGCCACATAATAAATACAGATACAAAAAGAGCAATACCCATCAGCACTGATGATGGGGGAACCTGCTGCAAATTCAAGGCACGTTTAACGAAGTCAAGAACAATGGCAATACGCAAAAAACTGGTGGTTAAAACCAATATAGAAGGCGCCAGACTGAGCAGTGTCAAAAGTAAAAGTAATTGCAGACTTAAGGCTACGTCCTGATTGTTCTGGGCACCGTTGACACTCAGATCAATAAAGGGAATATCGGGAAACTGCTGGGCAGTTAGAGCCATGGAGAAAAATAGAAATACAGAAACAATTAGAAAAACCTTTTTCATAGTTTTTTCAACCTATCTTTCTGTTTATTCATGAAGCCAAGATTCAGGCTATTCTTACCTGAAAAGGCACCACCCAATAAGTTTTGAAAACTATATCCCTGACCTTTTTCTCCCTGGGAAGATTTCAATTTTAATTCATCAACGGTTTCCTTATCGGTGATCTCAGTGATCAGAGAAAGCTGATTGGAACCACCCCCTAAAAGCAGCATTTGATTACCTACTTCAACGAGGTAAATTGTATGATCATTACGAAGCTGTTGAGTTGCCAATAATTTTATAATTTCCTGATCGGCGGAGGCCCCTTTACCGGAGATACGACGAAGCATCCAGAAAAATAAATAGATTACAGCAATGACCAACCCAAGAAACAAGAACATACGCAGAAAATCCCCAAACCCAAGAGTGGGAATTTCCACGTCTAGGGCCTGAGGCTCTTGATCTTGAGTGTCTAAATCAAAGGTTAATGTGGTCTCATCTATATCGCCGGTAGGTTCCGGCTCTTCGGTTCCTGTTTCCTGTGCGCTCAACAGCAATGCCGTCAGCAAAAAAAACAGAATCCACCTGTATTTTCGATTCATACCCCTCCCAAAGTATCAACCGCCGTCTAAAGCATAGTCACCCTTTTCAATCGGTTATACTCTCCACGGCAGATGAAATAATTTCCGTTACACGGACACCAAAGTTTTCATCAATCACCACAACCTCGCCACGGGCTATGGGATTATTATTTACCAATATATCCACCGGCTCTCCAGCCAGCTTATCCAATTCTATAATTGTACCTTCACCCATACCCAAGATATCCTTAATAAGCCATTTAGTACGGCCTAGTTCAACGGTCATCTCCATGGATACATCCATAAGAAGGCTTATATTCCTTTGTTGATTAGGGCTCAGATTTTGAGAAAAATCGGGGTACTGAACACTCTGTACATTAGGCATGGCCACACCGCCGCCCATCATTCCCATTTGAGGTTGTTGATAACCTCCCATAGGTTGTTGATATCCGCCCATCTGCAGACCGCCCATCTGCTGACCGCCCATCTGCTGATTGCCCATCTGCTGATTGCCCATCTGCTGATTGCCCATCTGCTGACCGCCCATCTGCTGCTGATCCATGGGATTCATATTCATGGCAGAAGAATCTGGAGCGGAAGTGGCTCCCAATAAGCCCGCTAGCTCTTTAATCATGGGCATTTCATATATTTCATAAAGATCGAAAGTCGCCTTTCCTTCAATTTCCATGGAATAGGTTAGCTTGACAAAGGGTTCAGGAGGAAGATTAAGCATTGCCTTGGGCTCACTGTTTCCTGAAGGAGCATCGATCATCAAATTCCTTGAGATACGGTCACCCATCTGTGTTGCAGCCGAACCAGTCATCTGTGAGACGGCTTCAGAAAGAGAAGACACAGCGGTGGCATCAAGCTCCAAATCTACTTGTCCAATCATCAATTCGGCAACCTGCAGAGCAAGATCCGGAGTAAAGACATATAGATGTGAGGCCATAAATCCATCGGTGTAGTCGGCTTTTACCTCCACTACCTCATCGCTCAATGTAGAAAGAAAGGCCTCTCGGGTACTGCATTCGACCTTCAGGTCTTTCAGTTTTACATTGGTAACCATGATACCTGTAAGATTACCGCTTTGCGCCTCGGATATTTCATTAAATAACTCGGTCAAAACTTCTGTCTCAGAAGAGCTTAATGTGGCTCCTCCACCTGCGGTTGGTGTTTTCGGAGCAGAGGAGAGCCCGGACATTAAATCGTCAGAACTACCGTTTAACAGCTGATCAATTTCTTCCTGGCTTATATTTCCATCACTCATTTTCGTCTCCTTCCGACACTAATTCTTCAAATTCTTCCCGGGTTATATCATCTAGCTTTCTGGTTACCTGCACGGAAACCTTCTTGCCCACAACCCCGGGCCGACAGGCAAATTTCGGCCGGTTACCAATCTTCAATATCATGGGATCATTGGTGCGTGTTCCCGATAGCCGAATAACATCGCCTTCTCGCAGCATCAACACATCTCTCATGGAAAGGTTTATACTACCAATTTCGGCAGATAATGTTACACCTATAGAAGAAAGTCGCTCTTTTAGGATATTTAGATTTTCTGTGGAGGTTCCACGACGTACTGAAGAATACCAATATTGAGCAGAAAGCTTAGAAACGATAGGCTCGATAGCCATATAGGGAATACAAAAGTTCATCATCCCTTCCACGTTTTCTATTTTTGTTTCCAGAGTTACCAATACCACCATCTCCGATGGTGGCACGATCTGGGCGAACTGCGGATTGGTCTCTATTTGCCCTAATCTGGGGCGTAGATCAATAACCGAACTCCAGGCTTCCCGCATGTTCCCCAAGATTCTAACGATGATAGATTCCATTACCGACCGTTCAATTTCGGTTAGTTCCCGAGTTATCTTGGATCCCTGCCCGCTCCCGCCAAAGAGACGGTCGATAACCGTAAAGGTTATGGAGGGGTCAATTTCTAAAATAGCAGAACCCTTTAAAGGGTCCATATTGATTACCGCCAAGGCCGTGGTACTGGGAATGGAACGGATAAATTCTTCATAGGTAAGCTGATCCACCGAGGCCACATGAACCTGAACAATACTTCGCAACTGAGCGGAAAGGCTGGTGGTGGTGAGACGAGCAAAGGTCTCGTGCATGAAGTTGATGGTACGGATCTGTTCCTTGGAAAATTTATCGGGACGTCGGAAATCCCAAAGTCGAATATTTTTCCTTTCCGCAGCCTGCTGGGTATCGTTAGATTCAGATTCTCCCGATGAGATGGCGGTGAGTAGCTGATCTATTTCATCCTGCGAAAGGACTTCGGTCATTTAAGTTCCCTCATATTTTATACTCCATCTTTAAAATGGAGATTTAACTAATTCTCTATTACCTGAAATTCAGTAAAGATTACCGATTTAATCTGACCGGAACTCAAAACTCCGTTGATCATGCTTTTTAATTCTTCTTTTAAAATCGCTTCCTGATCGGGTTTCAGTTCTTCAACGGTTTTTTGACTGAAATAATTTCTTATCTGATCGGTCAAGGGAGCTGATTTAGCCGTCAGTTCAGACCCGACGGTTGTACTGTCATCCGTATCGTAGCCGATCAAGGGAGTAACGATTACAGAATAAGCAGTTCTATCGCTAGTTCTGGTTCTGATCTGCCCAATTAGATCAAAGTAGACATAGTTTTCCGGCTTGGATTGATATTCCTGGGAAACCACTGGAAAATTTCTGGCAGTATTTTTTTTATCCATTATCCGATAGGTTATGACCGAAACGGTTATAACTACTACCAAACCGACTAAAATCCCGATTACCCAGATGAGTATACGGGCTAATCCCTCGGATAAACCTTTCTTTGCCTTCTCTTCGCCATGTCCCTCAACACCGGAACCCTCAACATCGGTCAAATCAATTTCTTCGTCCTGTCCCACAGCTGCTTCTCCTTAGCATTTCCCATGTGAATACTATCAGAAATTCACAGTTTATGCAAACTAATTCACAACTTATTCACAGGCTATCCCCAAGCAGAAATAGCCTTGTAAACCTATAAATGTCCCTCTGCCAGAATGATTACATCAACCCGGCGGTTCTGCGACCTTGCTTCCTCTGTATCATCAGGATATTCCAGAGGGCTGTTACTGCTGAATCCTGCTATCTGAAACAGTTTTTCCGGTGCTCCGAAGTCTACTAAATAGTGTAAAACATTGACTGAACGAGCAGCAGATAACTCCCAATTGGTCGGCCAGGGCCCATCGGGATCGGTGGGGCTGGTATCAGTATGGCCCTCAATACGGAAGTATCTTTCCGATAGGGCGTTGGAAGAAAGCAACTCCGATAGTTTTTGCAGAATCAACCGGGATTGTTCCATGTTTAATTCAGCACTGGCCGGTTTAAAAAAGACATCCGAAGCCAGGGTGATGACTAACCCTCTCTCATCCTCGGTGATTCGCACATCCTCACTTTCGATCTCCGGTTGAAACAGAGACACCGCCACCTTACGGGATTCATCCAATCCAGAACCCTTGCTTTCCGCTGGCATGTTCATAATGCTATTGCCCAATTCGGCCAGATCACCGATCTCCAGGGTATTACCACCCTGCAATGGCCCTAGACCATTAAAGGCGTACATAATCATTTCCATACGATAGCCGTCGATGGCTTCTGGATTCATTAAAATAACAAAAAAGCAAAGCAGCAGAGTAACCATGTCCCCGTAGGTGACCATCCACTCTTCTGCTCCTTTTTTGACTTTGATACATTTTTTCTTTTCTTCGTCTCCCATGGTTTATTCTCCCAAATCGGTGCCTTCCCTTTCTGTGGGTGGCAGATACTTCTCTAACTTTTCTTTTAATAGATTGGGGTTTTCACCGGATTGTATGGATAGAACCCCTTGCACCATGATTTCCATAAAAATCATTTCTTCTTTATTTCGATCTTCCAATTTATTTTTGATGGGAATCAATACAAGATTGGCAAAAAGAGATCCATAAAGAGTGGTAATCAAAGCAACAGCCATGTTAGGACCAACCGATGCGGTATCTTCCAGATTGGCCATCATACCAATAAGCCCGATCAGTGTGCCGATCATACCGAAGGCCGGGGCCAATGAACCCCATTTTTCAAAAAAACCAATGCCGTCTTCATGACGGGAATCTATCTGGGAAATATCGGCGTAAAGCACTTTCTTGATTACATCGGGATCGGTACCGTCCACAACCAGACGAAGACCGCTTTTCAGAAAGGCATCATCGATGGTATTTATTGTGTCATCCAACGATAAAAGTCCCTCTTTTCGAGCTGTATCGGCAAAGCCCACCAGATTATCAACGAGCTCTCTCTTCCTAAAACTCTGCAGCCTGGAAGCCTTGCGGAAATATTTCATGGCTGACATGGATTTTTCCAGGGGCACCGAGACCACACAGGAAGCAAAGGAACCTAAAATTACGATAACAAAGGAAACCACATCCACATAGAGCATGATGGAGTTACCACCGATGATTATTCCTCCAACCACCAGTACAAAGCCGCCTATCAATCCTCCTACCGTTGCTATATCCACAGTTCCTTACTCCTCGTTGGACCACTGTCCCAATCTGCTTCGATAATCCACAATTCTATGAATCAATTCTTCCGGTGTTTCTAAAGCAATGAGCCTTTTACCCGAAAGCAGAATGATGGCCGTTTTTTCATCAAATTCAATATACTCTATCTGATGGGGATTTAGATAGATCACTCTGCTGTTTTTACCTTCCATGGTGACCTTTATCATAATCCACTCCTTGATTTGTTAACAAACTAAGCCCGGTAGTCCCGGGCTAGGTTTATTCTATGTTATATTATCTCTAGAGATTCAGCAATTCCTGAAGCATGGTATCGCTGGTGGTAATGGTCTTGCTATTGGCCTGAAATCCTCTCTGAGTAACAATCATATCGGTAAATTGCTCTGCCAGATCCACATTACTCATCTCCAATGCCCCGGAAATGAACTTACCCTTACCGGCAATTCCAGAAGGTCCAATGTTCGCCTGACCAGAGTTTATACTCTCCATAAACATGGTTTCACCGGCCTTTTCCAAACCACCTGGATTGATAAAACTTGCCAGAGCGACCTGTCCTAAAGCCCGGTTTGTACCATTGCTGTATACCCCGGTGATGATTCCATTCTGGTCTATTTTATAGTTTTCCAGATAACCCATTCCGTAACCGTTCTGAAAAAAGGCCTTAGTACTGCTGGTATCGGCAAATTGAGTAACCGTATCGGTATAACTTCCCACTTCTCCGAGGTTCAGGTTGAAGGTCTGAGTCAGCGGCGCGCCTGCTTCATCTGGATTTCCTCCAGCCACATCAAAGCTTACTGGAATCTGAAGCTTTCCTGCGTCGATGGTATTTCCTGCTGCATCCACTGCACTCTGCAGTGCACCAAGATTATCGAAGGTCATGGTGAAGGTGTTACCAGCGGTTTCACCCTCTCCAACTGCCAGATTAGTATTGGTGATATCCCGATCAGCCCCTTCTAGAGCTAGATCAGGGTCAACCATAACACTGACCTGCCATTGGTTATTCACACCGTTGACCTTGGTAAATTCCACACGCATTTTGTGAACTTCCCCAAAACTGTCATAAATATCTTTATCAAGGGTCCAGGTACCGTTGAGCATATCGGCTTCTGCAGCACCGGGTAATACCTCGGGTGTTCTTTTATCTAGATTACATGCCAGATCCACATCCAATGTCGCCTTGGCTGGGTCTTTACTGCCCAGAGGAATTACTAGGTCACCCACATCGCTGGCGTTGTTGAGGATGGTTTCACCATTGACCGTCTGGGCGGTCCATCCCTGAACCCTTAAACCATTGGCAGAATTAACCAATAAACCATCGGCGTCAACGCCAAAGGCTCCAGCCCTGGAAAAAAAGTCCTGATCCCCCTTGCTGAGGATAAAAAGACCGTTGCCCTGAATAGCCAGGTCGGAAGTAACGCCGGTGGTCTGCAGAGACCCCTGGGTATGGATGGTGTCGATGGTAGCCACGGTCATACCTAAACCTACCTGTTTAGGATTCACACCGCCGATTTCATCGTTTGGACGGGCTGCACCTCCCATACTCTGGGAGATCATATCTTGAAAGTTCACCCTGCCCTTTTTAAAACCAATGGTATTAACATTGGCCACGTTGTTTCCCACCACATCCATACGAATCTGATGATTTTGAAGTCCCGATACACCGGAATACAATGAACGCATCATAAGCCGTTACTCCTTAATTATTACTTACCTGAATTACTTCAGACATGTCGATATATTTTCCATTTACTAAAAGTTGGGGAAACTCACCGCCGGTGGCCGCTTCCACGGTTCCGGAAACCGATTGATCTCCCTCATTAAATTCCACATTTTTTCCCAGCATGTTAAAGGCCTGGGATTGATTCATCCGGCCGTTAAGCTTCTGAAAATTCTGACTCATATTAGTTATTTGCTCCAAAGATGAAAATTGAGCCATCTGGGCAATAAATTCCTTATCTTCCATGGGTTTAGTTGGATCCTGATGACTCAGCTGGGCTATTAGGATTTTCATAAAATCGTCTTTACCCATTTCCTGAGATTTTACCTGACCGTTATTCAATGCCTTATTAAAAAGATTTACCTGTTCATCCAACTGTGCTCTATCTGCATTGTTCATTTGAACAGGACTTGCAATATCACTCATCATTAACTCCTATATAACCATATTCAGACTGCCGTTATAGCCAGCTTGACCCATTGCCACCGGAGCGGCTTCATCCAGATTCTTTAAAGAACGACTGATGAATTGTGCATCCCGTTCTGCTTGCTGATCTTGAGGATCTTGGGAGGGTTGATCCTGTTGACCCACAAAAACATCCAGGGCTGCATCTTCAAATCCGTTATCACGTAAAATCTGATTCAGCTGGTTCATATTATTCAGGAAA
>JAQICO010000072.1 GCA_027858495.1 Spirochaetaceae bacterium | reverse complement strand
CATCGTCATCATAAAAGTCAGGATGGCAGCGATCTCTACATACAAATTTCAGTATACAAAACACAGGTCAGGGATCAGCAGGTCATGTTTGCAGTTTCCAGTGATATAACCCAACGCATAAAAGCTGAAGAAGAAAAAAACCAATTACAGGAACAGTTGAATCAAATACAAAAACTGGAGTCCATCGGTCAACTGGCTGGTGGTATCGCCCATGATTTTAATAATCAGCTTGCCGGAATCATGGGATATGCGGAAATGCTAAATCCCAAGCTGGATGATGAAACATTAATTCATTATGCAAATAAAATCCGTCAGGGAGTCCAAAACGGGGCAAAACTCACCCAGCAATTACTTTCCTTCGCCAGAAAGGGGCAATATTCCCTGGAGATTATGGATCTCCATGACATCCTGAATGAGACAGAAGATATATTATCCCGAACAATCGATAAACGCATAGAAATCATTCAGGCAAGGAATGTTCCATCTCCCACCATTCGGGGAGACCGCCATCAAATCCAAAATGCAATTCTCAATATTGCCCTTAATGCCCGCGATGCCATCCAAGGTTCCGGAACCATCACCCTGGAAAGTAACTTGATTGATCTGGATAAAAAATACAAAGACCATCCTGTGGATCTTCAAGCGGGTAAGTATATCGCCTTAACCATTAAGGATGATGGAATGGGCATGGATGCAGCAGTTCAAAAACATATCTTTGAACCCTTTTTTACAACAAAGGAATTTGGCAAGGGAACGGGAATGGGACTTCCGGCGGCCTACGGTACGGTGAGACATCACGGGGGAGATCTATTTGTGGATTCAGCGCCTCAAAGGGGCTCGGTTTTTCATATTCTGCTTCCCTATACAGAAGAAGAATATAAAAAACAACCAAAGGGTTTGGAGCCCATTGTCATGGCTGTAAAGGATTCAAGGATTCTCATTGTGGACGATGATGAGTCCATTCGAGAT
The DNA here is from genome assembly GCA_027858495.1 of Spirochaetaceae bacterium. Lineage (GTDB taxonomy): Bacteria > Spirochaetota > Spirochaetia > DSM-2461 > DSM-2461 > JAQICO01. The sequence goes on along the minus strand of JAQICO010000072.1, from coordinate 1,357 downwards.
CTGCTTTCAAAGTTATTGAAAAATATAGGATACAGGGTATATCAGGCGGAAGACGGTAAAAAGGGCTTAACAACCTACCTGGATAATCGAGAGGAAATTGATCTTATCATCTTAGATATGATTATGCCCAACCAGGGGGGAGAGGAACTATATTATTCTCTGCAAAAAATTAATCCCAAGGTAAAGATTATTCTGTCTTCAGGATACTCCAACAAGGATAATTCCATTTCAAATATTGTAGATCAAGGGACACCATTTATTCAAAAGCCCTACTCATTGGGCAAATTATCCAAGGTGGTGGCGGAAATCCTTGGCAAGGAATAGTAATACCAATATTGGCAATATTCATTGTTTTTCATGCCTCTTGATATCCCCGGAGGAATTTCGTAGATTAACATAAACCTAAGCTAGGATAGACCTTCATGGTAAAGATTGATCTGCATCTACATAGTTCCCGTTATTCTAACTGCTCTCAGCTTTCTGTGGAACATCTTGCATTGATTGCTCCTGCTCTACCTCTGCAGGGAGTGGTGATTACCGAGCATAATAAAATGTGGAGTAAAGAAGAGCTTGAGGAATTACAACAGCAGGTAGGCAGCAGATTCCGTTTTTACAGAGGAGTGGAAATAGGCACGCCCCAGGGGCATATTCTTGCCTATAACCTGAAAGACACTCGTAAAATATACAATAATATGCCCCTAAAGGAACTTTCTGAAATGGCTTTAGAGGATAAAGCCGCCCTGGTATTGGCTCATCCCGGCCGATTTTCCCAGCCCATCCCCCATCCTCCTGAGGATTATTGGCAAGCCCTTTCTGCAATAGAAGTTATGAGCAACAGCATTAGAGAGGAATTGGTTCCAGAAATTATCCAGGCAGTGAATACCCTGAAACGACCATTAGTGGCGGGTTCAGATAGTCATGCAGCATGGACACCCGGTCTCTACGCCACGATTTTCCCCCATATGCCTGTAGATGAAGCAGAATTGGCAGATATGATAATTAAGGGCGTGGGAATTCCCTGGGCCAATGAAAAACATATAAAAGATATCCGACGACAAATTCCGGAAAATACATTACTCTGTAAAAATCCCCTGGAGGACTAACCATGTCAATTTTTGTAAACCGTGTACTAAATATGAAAAAGATCAAGGTGATAGGCTTTGATATGGATTACACCCTGGTGCGTTACCATACCCACGTTTTCGAAGAGTTAACCCATAGGGTAAGTCTTGAAAAATTAGTGAAGGATTTTAAATACCCCAAATCCATTCTGAAATTAAAATATGATGGGCTCAGATCTATCGGGGGGCTTGTGGCCGATAAACGCCGGGGGAATCTCCTGAAAATGAGCCGATTT
>JAQICO010000132.1 GCA_027858495.1 Spirochaetaceae bacterium | reverse complement strand
TCTAACCTGTCTAACCTGTCTAACCTGTCTAACCTGTCTATCCTGTCTATCCCCTAGACCCAAAAAAAGCCCCCGGTTTCCCGGGGGCAAAGGTTATTGGTGACATATTTATTATCCTGCTAATAAATCATTTCATTGGCAGGATAGGGTGAACTAGAACTGTATTTCCACACGGCTGACCTTTCCACTTCTTGAAAAGATTTCACCACTCCATTGGCTGTCCAGAGCCTGGGTTTCCTGAGAAACTTCTTTGCCGTCGCTGAGTATCAACTTCACAGATGCTCTTCCTGTCTTACTTACGATAAAGGGAACTGTGCAGTAGGTAAAGGCCATAGAATCTTTAGCTATCTTCAGGTTCTTAGACTCATGGGATGCATCATAATAGGTAAATGATGTTTCATCGGAGAAGAACTCCTGAACTTCAATCGCCTGGGGATTCAGGTTGATCTTGCCTTCTTTAATGGTAATACCCATTTCTGCGATTCTGGTGATCACTTCTTCCTTCACCTGTCCGGTCATACCGGGTTGTCGAGCACCAGCATGTATGGGTGTATGGGAATAGGGATCGTAGGGGAAGGCTCCGTAGCTTTCAATGCTGCGTTTGTAACCGATACCATCTCGAACAAATTGATACTGCTTTAATATCTCATTACGCTGAGATTCGTTCTCTGTTTTTAGTTCAACTTCCTGAAGAGCAAGCATTAACTTTGATACCATGTGCCAGTAGATGGAGCCAAGGCCTTCGTAGGCAAAAAAGGTTCCCGATCGGCCGGTGAATTCTCTATGGTTAAAAAGTTCTTCATATAACCCGCCCAGGGTCTTCTTCAGATCGTCGAGACCCTTAGTCCAGATTCCTTTTAATTTGTCGGCCTTTTCATCTGCCAGGGCGGCTATTCCCTTTGCATTATTTAAATCGCCGTTGAAGTGCATCAATCCTTCTGTATCTTCTTCGAAGAAGATATCCTTTATTACCTCGGGCATATTTTGAAGACCAAATTGTTTCAACAGATCTTCTTTCACAATACTCTTGGTGAAAAAGCTCTTCATTTTTCGATTGGGGTAGAGAATAAAGGAATGTTGATCATCCCGGTAGAGGGGACTGTTCTTCATTACTTCCATTAACTTATTAACTTCGGGGGCTTTTAAATATCCCGAAGAAATAATGGCTACCTGACCTTCAAGCATGGGGTAGAGGTAGTGAATCTTCATTTCATCGTCACTGATCATCAATGTATTGTACGCATGGAACATACCGTCTTCTCGGCGGCTGTTTTTCAGAGATGTTTCGACAAACTGCTGAATCAGATTGAGGAAAGTCTTGAGTTCGCTTCCCATGACCTGGCTGCTTTGTCCCTTGGGATTTTTGCTGTAAAGCTGCTTACGGTATTGACTGGATTTGTCCCCCAGCATATCCACCATGGCCTTTCGGGTTTTACCATCGAAGCCCGACTGAAGATTATCGCTGAATTTTAGGAAGGTTTTATAGATATCCTGATACCATTGCTGAACTTCCTTACTTACAGGGAACTCTTCCTTTTCTTCCAGAAGGTCCAATAAGAATTGTACGTATCTACGGATATAAGCCAGGGTTACCACGGAAATTCCGTAACCTACCAGGGCATTATTTGCATCGTTCCACTCTGGACGCTGGGTATTCATCCAGATTCCCCCGTCCGGGATAAAATTAGAGAGTTTTGCCAGCAGCAGTACCATCAGTTTTTCCATGGGAGTTACATAATAAACATCACCAGAACTGGTTTGAACCAATCGTGCGTCATTACCCCGAGTTTTTGCTTCTTCCATAATGATGCGGTTCTTTTCTCTATTAAATTCGATGGTGTCCTGAGGATCCTTCAAGATCTCTTTATAATTCTTGATTTCGTAGGGAATATTGGCTGAGGAGGTGATGGGGGCCTTTAGTCCTTGCTTCAGAGTTCCAGGGTAAAATTTCTCCTGCAGTTCCAGAAGTTTGAGCAGGTAGATAATCTGGTGGTCACTCCAGTATCCGATATTTCCCCAGGGATCATCTGGATCTGGACATTCCCAGTCGATTCCTTCAAGGGTAATTCGATAGGGATTATAACCGTCCAATGTCGTTGCATTGAGGAATTTATTTATGACATTCCAGGTGAAATCAGGATAACTGAATAACAGGGCTTCCCAGTTTTGAAAGATGTCTCTCCAGTTTCCTTGAAAATCGATACGCATGGAACCGTCTTCATTATGAGTGTTGATATTGAAGGCGTTCCAAGGTCGACTGGGGTCGCCATGACGGCGGCTGAAGGTGATTGGAAGATATTCCAGAAGAAGTCTTTTAATATCCCGGTTTTCTGTTGCGTGATTTAACCTTTCCAGATCGGCCAGTGCAAGTTCGTTTTCTTCAGACTTCAGCATCTTTTGAATGGCAGGTAGATTTTGGGGGCTTTGAAGTTTGAAAAAGTCCAGTAGATCCTGTTTCTTAACCTGATAATTCTGCGTAAAGAATCCTCCACGCATCACATTGTACATACTGTTGGAAAGATGATGTGCCCGGTTCATTTCATTGTTGGTACATTGCAGACCATCGTTGATGCCCATAATTTTCATCAGCTTTTCGGTGGCCGTGCCGATGGATTGGTCTAACCGTTCCATTCGACTGTCGCCCTTGGTTTTAAGGTCTTTTTTTAGGACAGTCAACATGGCAGAACTTTGATCTAACAGAGCATTAAAAGCCCAGGTTTTACCTTGATTGCCCTTGAGGTTCAATTTAAAAGTACCGTAGAAGGAGCTTCGAATACCCCGTACTACTTCCTCCGTTTCAAGATCATGGCCCTTTCTGAAACTCTGTAGCTGTTCTTCTGAAAGTAAAATTTTATCTGCTTTTATTCCGTTAAGAACCACAGCATGAGCTCTGAGAGACTCCTTTGGTTCTGCAATATCGGTGAGCAATGCGTTTAGGGTTATCAGACCAATTTGATTTTCTATATCCGCTTCGCTGCGTTTATAACCATCTAAAAGATTGCTCAATTCCGCCTGCAGTTTTACGTTGGCTCCTGGTGGAATGAGATTGGCTAAACCGTCCAGTACTTCTAATTCCACTGGAGAATCGGACATATTTAAAATTTCGGTTTTCTTGATAATTCCGAATTCCTCAGAGGATGTGAAGGTCTGACGGTAATTTAGTTTGAGATCTTCATTGGTTTCTTCGAAGATCAGAACGTTTCCGATGATGTTTTTATATAGATTTCTCTGGCTGTTGAAACGGTCCTCCGAGCGTATGCTGAAGGGTTCCCAGAAAAGGGTTTTCCCCTGATCTTTTATTCGTACAATAGTTCGAGACCCGGTGCTCTCGTTCATATCCTCAAGCTTGTCCTCGGTATAATAGGGGAACAAGGCGTGCCCGGAGTTTTTAATACCCGCTGTAACTCCACCAGCACTGGTTATAAACATCCAGTAATCGTATGGACTGGTAAGGGTAATAAAGAAGGAAGGGATTTGATCAACCTTGCTAATTTTATAAAATTCCTCATTATTTATGGTACAGAATTCCCCCTGTACCTGACTATTATTAGATTTCATGGTTACTCCCGTATTATTAGATTTTGTGTTTGCGCAAACATTTTAACATAATGCATAATTAATTTCAAATTAATTCGAATATTTCCCATGGATTTTCATGGATCTTATTAAGGAACAATGGGCATTTTTCTATGGTTTATAGAAATCCCCTTTGAAGACTTTGTTTTCTAAATGATTAGTGATATTCTTTTGTTTAAAAAGATAACAATGTGGAGAAGGATGATTCTTTTGAAGTCTATCATCGAATAATCTAATGATAATCGAAAATTACAGTGACCGGAATCACAGAACACAGGTAATCGCACTCTGGGAAAGGGTTTTTGGTTACCAGCAGAAACGGAATGAACCCAATTCGGTCATCGATAAAAAACTTGCTGTGCATGACGGTCTCTTTTTTGTGGCCATGGTAGATAAAAGGCTCGTTGGGACGGTTATGGCCGGCTACGACGGTCATCGTGGATGGATTTATTCTTTGGCTGTGTCACCGGAATCCCGGGGAAAACAATGGGGTAGTGAACTAATGCAACATGCCGAAGAAGAACTGCGAAAACAGGGTTGTATAAAGGTTAATCTTCAGATTCTAGACAGCAATGAAAAGGTTCGAATTTTCTATGAAAAAAATGGATACTCCGAGGAGCCACGTATCAGCATGGGGAAGATACTCACAGAATGAAATATAATTTACTCCCCGGTTCAGATGAGAAAATTTCAGCACTGGGTCTAGGAACCTGGAATTTTTGCGGGCAATGGAATGACCAGAAGGATTCCCAGGCTGTATCTGTGGTTCATGCTGCCCTTCATGGGGGAATAAACTTCATCGATACGGCGCCTATCTATGGCAAAGGCCATTCTGAAAAAATTTTGGGCCAGGCTCTTAAGGGGAGACGCCATGAGGTTTTCATCGCAGGGAAATGCGGGCTGCAGTGGAATGCTAAAGGAAAGGTGCGCCATGATTTGAGCCGGGCAACTCTTACTCAGGAACTGGAAGAGTCTTTGGCAAGATTGCAATGCGATTATATAGATCTGCTGCAGGTACATTGGCCCAACACAAAATATCCCTTGGAAGAGACTATTACTACCCTGGAAGGTTTCCGGAAAGCTGGGAAAATACGCTTTATCGGCGTGAGTAATTTTTCCCTGGAACAGCTTTTAGAGGCTCGGCAGTATGCCCCTATAATTAGCTACCAGGGGCTCTTTAATATCTTAGAACAAAATGCTTCGGAGTATCATCGGAATCCCCTGAATTACCGCAGTATGGATGAAATCATTCCGCAGATGGAAAAGCTGAACATGGCTTTTATTCCCTACAGCCCCTTGATGCAGGGATTTTTAAGCGGCAGATATAGCCATAAAGACCAATATAAGGGCGATCTTCGATGGAGTAATTCACAAATTATCGACCAGGCCATGATGGATTATTTACCTCTGGTGAGAGAGCTTGAGACTCTATCTAAGAGATTTAACTATAATTTAGTTTCCATGGTACTTCGGTGGACCATGGAACAGCCAGCAGTCTTATCGGTTATAGCCGGAGCCCGAACGGTGAATCAAATGGAAAAAAATATTGAGGGAACCGGTCCTGCGTTGCCCGATCTATTGAGAACGCAGTTGGAAAAATTCATTAAAGGTCATCGAAAAATGATTTATAATAAATAAACCGGCTCTGAAATGAAATTCTTTCTTAAAAAGACTTGAAGCTCTGGGCATAAGAAATTATTCTTATATAAAAGTAATAGCAGATCGTAATTCCTTAATTATGGTCTGTTACCCTAGGAGAATCTTTTATGGACGCACCAACCGGTATTTTTTATGTTACCAAACGGGATAATTATGAAGAGGTCTTGCAGGATTTTTTCCCTTATATTAAACAACAATATGTAAATATTGCTCGTAACTTTCAAAGTGATAAAAAATATCCGGTACTTGCCGTTTCTGAGGTCACTCTAGTAGCCGATGATGACACCACCGTTGAGACTGCCCGCTTTTTAGTACCCACAGAAAATGGAAACTTTCTTTGGGTTCTTTCAGAGGTCTTTGTCTTTGCAGGTCTTGAAACTTGAATCTATGAGGGTTGTCAGTCCTGAGCAAATGAGGCAGATGGACCGCCAGATTCCTTCAGAGTGGGCTATGCCTTCCCTCTTGCTTATGGAAAATGCGGCTCAAGCGGCCTGTGAACTGATTCGCCGGAGGCTTCCCGGCCCCTGGGAGTCTATTCTTATTTTATGCGGCCCCGGTAATAACGGCGGCGATGGTCTGGCCTTAGCCCGATTGCTCAGCAGTAATGGATTCCCCGTGCAGCTCTGTTGTCTCTTCGATGTTAAGCAATTGAAGGGAAATAGCCTAACCCAATGGGAGATCCTCGAAAAATTACAGATTCCCTGCTTAACTCCAGCCGAGGTCTTGGCCCTTTTAAAATCCCTTCATAGGGATTTTAAAACATCTCATATTCCCCATTCCCCGGAATACCTTTTGGTGGATGCTCTTTTAGGAACTGGGTTAAATCGACCTCCCTCCCAGGATTTCAAAGAGCTTATTGTGGCTATTAATCAATCCGGCCAGTCTGTTATATCTTTGGATATCCCCAGCGGGGTGGATGGGTTGACCGGAAATCTTCCCGGAGAGGCTGTAAGAGCCGATTACACCATCACCTTCGGGCTTCCCAAAGGGGGAAACCTGCTTTATCCCGGTTACAAATATCAGGGGCGGCTCTACTGGAGCCCCATTTCTATGCCCCGGGAATTGAGTCATTCTACCCAGGAAAAGCATAATAATGATTCTATTTATACAACAACCTTCCCTGAGCTACCTGAAATACCTGTAGATGCCTATAAGGGAAGCCGGGGCCATGGTTTAATTATCGGTGGAAGTCCTCAATATACCGGGGCTCCGGGATTTGCCGGGGCAGGAGCCATGGCTTCGGGATTGGGTTATGTACATTTGGCGTCCCTGGAAAGTGTATGCAGGGACGTCGCTCAAAGAGAACCGGAGCTGGTTTTTCATCCCCTGGTCCAGGCAAGAAACCTGGGTGAATTTACCGAGGAAAAGAACAACTCTTCGGATTCCTTTATCGGCCTTGAACATCTCGACCAGATCAAGGAGCTTTTACCTGGAAAATCCACGGTTATACTTGGTCCGGGTATTGGATTAAATCCCCAGACGGGCCAGTTGATAGAACGATTGATTCCCCATATTCAGACTCCATTAATCATCGACGGCGACGCACTGACCCATATGTCTACACGATTGGAATTATTAAAAGATCATTCTGGCCCTATTATACTTACGCCTCATGTCGGAGAGGCTGCCAGACTGCTACAATGGGATAGTAAGAAAGTACAGCAGGATGCGGTATATACGGCTCGTTGTTTAGCCCAAATAAGTAAAAGTATAATAATCTATAAACAACCCCATAGTTTGCTCGCCCTTCCAAATGGAGAAGTGTATATCAATCTCAGCGGCAGTCCCGCCTTGGCCACCGCAGGATCGGGAGATTTACTATGTGGTGTCTTGGCCGCCATGATCGGTCTATTCCCTCATCTTAAGGATGCCTCTATGGCGGCGATGATGATCCATGGATTAGCCGGTGAGCTTCTGGAAGAAAAGAGGGGCGCTCTTGGAGCCAGAGCCGGGGATTTATTAAATATACTGCCTGAAACCCTGGAGTATTACCGTAATAATCGAAAGAGCATATTGGGGAATTTCAACCGAAGGCTGTTACCCTTATGATTATTTCATTTCCCCTTGTAAATCCTCCACGGGCTCATTATCTTTTAAATCCTAGGAGTATAAATGGTTCCCTTATTGTACGAAGATAATGATTTTCTCATTGTTGAAAAGGCAGCTGGACTACTTTCGGTTCCAGGAAGAGGGCCAGAAAAACAGGACTGTCTGATTCGCCGGGTACAGAGAACTTTCCCCCGGGCCTTAATCGTACATAGATTGGATCAGCCCACTTCTGGAGTTATCGCCCTGGCTCTAAATAGAAACAGCCATCGATATTTAAGCGGACTTTTTGAGCGACGTATGGTAATCAAGGAATATGAAGCCCTTGTCTGGGGACAGCCTCCCATGGATGAAGGAGAAATCGATTTACCTATACGAGCAGATATTATGCGTCGTCCCATTCAGGTGGTGGATTCGCTGAATGGTAAAAGGTCTATCACCGGCTGGAAGGTTATGGAGTATTTGGACGGTTATACCAGGGTTAAACTTTTCCCTCATACAGGACGAACACACCAATTGAGGCTGCATATGATGACCCTGGGATGTCCTATCCTGGGCGATCAGCTCTACAGCAGCCAAGAGCAGGCTAAAAAACATGACCGCCTTATGCTTCATGCCTCCTATTTATCTTTCACAGCTCATGAAGAGAGACAAGATAGAGTAGGCGTCTTTTCTCCGGTACCCTTTTAAGATTTAGGGTCGGTATAGGCTTCCACAAACCAATGATATACTGCGACCATCCGGTTATAAAAGGAATTATTTGCTCTTTCTTTGAAAGCTCGGATATTTAGGGTATCCGCTGCCATTATTCCATAATAGAGTATTCCCTCTTTGCATGGGATCATCAGTACACGAGTTTGAAATCCCTGGGGTCGTATCACTCTGATCAATCCGCTGTAGCGAAGGGGTGTTTGGTTTTTCTGCTCCATATAAATGGCTTCATTTGAGCTGTAAGAAACCACCGAAGAGTCGCTGTCTCCAAAGGTTAAATCCTTCTGATGAATGTTCATTTCTACTCTCATGGGTAAAGAATGGTGAATAGGGTCGGGCAGAGGAAAGCGATTTTCAAAATCCGATAGTACTTCCGATTCCTCGAAGAGCAGCCTCATCTCTCCCCTAGAAGCAGAATAGTATTGTAATCCTTGAAGTTTGCTTACCGACGTCATGATATTCAGTGCTCTAAGAATATCTTCTTTCTGGGGTTCTGTAGATGGCAGGAAAAATAATCCCTCCAAAGCCATATTTGGTTGTAAATCCTCAATGCCCTGAAGTAAAATCTCGGAATAAATGCTGTCGGGCATGATTTCCACGGTGAATTCCTGATTATGAAATCGTGTAATTCCTAGGGTTAATTCCTCTATGGGAAAATCCTGGGGTATCAGGTCCCTATACGAAGGCAGAGCTGTTATATTCAGCGTTAGAAAAAATAGAACAATCGGAAAAAACTTCATTAATCCTCCCAGGATTCACTGGCTGCAGTTTCTACATCCTTATATTGGGCCTTTACATTGGCAAAGATAAAGGTGGATGTCAAGGCGGCTATCAACAGTATAGACCCAAATATCCCATAGACCAAGCAGGAGCTTGAAAAATCCTTAAATCAGGTATTCAAGCTCCTGCCGATCCAATCAATTCAGGGTGAATCGTATGGGATAACGGTAACGTACTGCTATGGCATTATGATTATTGTCTTTAGCAGGAATACACTGGAGCCCCTTCAAAGCTTCTATGGCTGCTTCGGCGAAGCCATTACCCGGATCTCTTAAAATTTCCACCCTTCGAATGGAGCCATTGCGGTCAATAAATAGCTCCACATATACCACCGCTTCCAATCCCTGCCTCAAGGCAATGGGAGGGTAGACCACTCTCTCAAGAAATTCATTGGGAATCTCAGGAACATAGGTTATTTTATGCTGAGGCAGATAATCGGGCTCCTGGTTCACCATCACTTGATCGGTGGGTATTCCCATGTCGCTCTCAATTACCTCCTGCTCCACTTCTACTATTTCCTCGGAAGCCTCGGGCTGATCGGAAACTTCAAGCTGTTCTTCCGGTTCCGGGGGAGGCGGTATATACTCTTCCACATCCACCAGCTTCATCACTTGAGCCAAGGGGGCATTTTCCTGTCTTTCCAAATTTACACCGATCTTTAAATAAAGCAGTAAAACCAAATGCACCAAGGCCACAATCAGATATATCAAGGGACGGCGAAATTTGACTAAAAAATCAATTACCATTTTCATGTGCCCTCCCTTACTACAAAACTAACCACCCGGTGCTGAAGCAGCTGCAGAACCTCCACCACCTGGTTGACATATCGGTAGGGAGTATTACGGTCGGCAATGATATGAATCCGTACATCGGGGTGATCCACCACCGCTGCAGCGATAATCTGCTCTAAGCCGGCGGTCGTCTGCAATTTTCCATCCACCGTAAAGGTTCCATCGGTCTCCACCCAGATTTCCAGATTATGTTCCATCTGTGTTTTTTCAACGGTTTCCGCTTCGGGATAGTCGATCTTTACTTCATGGCGTTGATTGATCAAGGCTAGAAGCATAATGAAAATCAGCAGAAGAAAACCTATATCCGACATAGACGATACGGGAACCACAGGACTACGTTTATTTCGGGTTATTTTTATCACGGAGCCTCCTCGGTCATGCGGAAGGAGAAATTCTCCACTCGAAGGCGGCGAATGCTATGTATAATATTCACCATTTCCTGATAGGGCGTATCTGGATCCACAGTGAGAAGCAGAGTGGTTTCCGGATATGATAATCGTTGTTGAATAATAGTCTCTTCCAGTTCCCCTTCACTGAGAGCTCTCTCCTGATAAAAAACGTTTCCTTGGGCATCGAGACTTATGCGCATCAGCTCTTCCTGCTGAACTATCCGTGGTTTATCCTTTTCTGGGAGGTTTAAGAGGTAGCCCTTGTTGACATTAAATCCGGCGATTACGATAAAATAGATGATAAGCAGAAAGGCCAAATCGGTGAGGGATCCTGAGTTCATAGGATCCTCTGCGGGCCGCCGCTTTTTAATCTGGATCATTCAATATCTCCGCTGTCTGTAAGGGCGGCGGTTATATCGCTCACTGTTTTGGTTATCTCGGCGGTGAAGTTGTCCACTCGATGTGCCAGCAGGTTATAACCCACAAGGGCAAATATGGCGATGATTAAACCGAATACCGTGGTTATCAGGGCTTCGTATATTCCGTTGGCCACCAGCTGTGCGTTTACTTCGGTGGCCGTGGCGATGGATTTAAAGGCTCCGATCATTCCGGAAACGGTACCCAAAAATCCTGTAAGCGGAGCAATTGACGCCAGGGCTGTGAGAAAGTTAAAGCCGTTTTCCAGCCTTCTTACTATCTCCTGTGCTTCGGCTTCCACCGCCCGTTCCATTCTTTTTTCACCTAAATGCCAGCGGCTGAAGAGCTCCGATAATATGAGTCCACCGGGATTTCTACCTTTGAGTTTTTTCAGGTAATCCATGGCATGATCCACCGATCCCTGTTTGGCCATGGGTAAAAGATCTTCCTTTAATTTTCCAACATTTAAGTTGTGGAAAATAATATATGCGATGCGTTCTACAATCAATCCCAGGGTAGCCACAGAAAAGACAATCAAGGGCCACATAAAGGGTCCGCCCATCTCTAAAAACTGCATCAAACTCCACTGATCTTCCATCTATTTCTCCTAATTTAGGGGCTGAGCCCCGGTTCTTGTATCCTTTTATAGATAGTTTATTTAAT